>JBEANV010000030.1:0-3151 GCA_041165285.1 Pseudomonadota bacterium
CGTTGCGGCGCAGGCTGCCCTGCAGCAGCCGGGCGAAGTCGCACAGCACCTGATCGCCCGCGAGGTGGCCACGCTGGTCGTTGATGCGCTTGAAGTGGTCCAGGTCCGCCAGCCCGACACAAAGTGGCTGCGTCGCCAGATCCGCCGACAGCAGCCCCTGCAGCCGGGCCAGCACAAACGCCCGGTTGCCGATGCCGGTCAGCGCATCGGACTGGCTGGCGCGCACGGCCAGGTCGTGCGCGGCGCGCAGTTGCCGGTGGTCCTGTCCCATCTCGGAGACATTGATGCCGAAGCACAGCATCCAGCCCGCCTCGGTCACGGTCTCTGTCATCAGCATCCAGCGGCCGTCCACCAGATCAATCTCGATCTGGCGGAAGGGCTGCTTGCCGCGCCGCGAGGCCGCGGACGCCAGCCAACGCTCGAAATCATCGGTCTGCACCGCCGTTCCCCGGCGCTGCCGGTGGTTGTTGCGCATGATGTCCATCCAGGTCGGCGCTGCTTGCGCGCTCAGGCCGAACAGCGTCCGGTACGCCGGATTGGCCCAGCGCAGCGTGTCTCGTTCATCGAACAGCGCCACGAGACACGGTGTGCCGGTGAAGAGCGCCAGGATGTGCGGCAGGAGTTCGGTGGGCAGGGTGGCGAACATGTGTTCCCTTCATGTCGGCGAAGAGAATGGATTGGAAGCCATGCAAGAAGGGAATGTGCAGACATGTTGGCAAGTTGGCTGAAACGGATCGCGCTCGCGGTGGTATTGGTCATCGCGGGTTGGCTGGGCTGGTGCGTGTGGCAGGGCTGGGGACTGGCGGTCGCGCTGGGCCCGGTGCTGGCGCTGCTGGGGCTGAATGCGCTGGCGCTCTGGCTGGAGCAGGCGCTGGCGGCCGGTGTCCACGGCCACGATCCCGCGCCGCGGCCCGGACCTGCCCGGCGCGTGCAGGCGTGGTGGCGCGAGGTGGCGGCGTCGGGGCGGGCGTTCGGCTGGGCGATGCCGTTCGCTGGCCAGCGGTGGCCGGATGTGCTGGAGGGACGGGGCGAGGGCGGACGCGGTGTGCTGCTGGTCCACGGCTATCTCTGCAACCGCGGCTTCTGGAACCGCTGGTACCCGCGGCTGCAGGCGCAGGGCGTGCCGTTCATCGGCGTGAGTCTGGAGCCAGTGTTTGGCTCGATCGACGACTACGCGGACCAGATCAACGCCGCGCTCGTGCAACTCCAGCGTGCCACGGGACAAGCGCCGCTGGTCGTCTGCCACAGCATGGGCGGGCTGGTGCTGCGGGCGTGGCGGCGTGCGCGGCTGCAGCAGGGCGACACCGCCGAGGCGACGGACGCCCGCCTCCACCACGTCCTGACGATCGGCACCCCGCACCAGGGTACCTGGCTCGCCCGCTTCGGCCGGCAGGTGAACGCCGTGCAGATGCGACGGGACGGCCCGTGGCTGCAGGCGCTGGCCACCAGCGAGTCACCGGCGTGGCGGGCGCGGTTCACCTGCGTCTGGAGCGACTGCGACAACGTGGTGTTCCCGCCGCGCTGCGCTGTGCTGGAGGGCGCGGCGGCGGTCCACCAGCCGGGGCGCGGGCACCAGGATCTGCTCGACGATCCAGCGGTGCTTGCCCTGGCGCTGGCGCTGCAGCAAGGCGCCTGAGTCAACGCGGCCCGCCGCCGGGCGTTGATCTGGGTTGCGGCCTGTTGCCGCGCAGGAGTGTTTGATGCTTTCGATGCGCAATGGAGTTCGTGCTGCTTCGCTGGTGGTGCTGGTGGCGGCAACAACGGGGTGTTGCGTGCTGTCGCCGGTGTTGAGCGTGTGTGCGCCGGGGGGTGGAATGGGTGGGCGCGGCGGCGGCCACGGCGGTGGACGCCACCACCTGCTTGGCGCGGCACCGCAGCCGGTGTCCGATGTGGCGGTCGTGGCTTCGGTGGAGACCGTGGCCCTGTCGTCGATGTATGTGGTGTCGGATGCCGATGCTGCGCCCTTTGGCCGCTGACTGCTGACCGCATCCGGTCGCGCTGCGTCCGTGCTCAGTCTGCGCTGGGCAGCAGCCGCGTCACGGCGGCGCTGGCGAGTTCGCTGATGCGCATCAGGATGTCGGTGCCCATTTCGGGCGTGTAGCGGGTGGGGTCCGGCGAGCCGAAGACCAGCATGCCGAACGCCGGGCCGGTGTAGCTGCGCCGCAGCGGCAGCAGCGCCAGCGAGGCCACCGCCGAGGGCTGTCCCAGCCAGCGCACCGCCTCGAAGGTGGTGTTGGCGCCGCAATACGGCGTGCGCAGGCTGGAGGCCAAACGCTGCAGCTCCGGCCCCACCGGCCGTGCCACCGGCTCGCTGGCGTAGGCCGGCGCCACGTCCCACAGCCGCATGGCGACCTGCGGGATCCGGAACTGCTCCTGCACGTCAATCACCAGCATGTCCGGGATCTCGCGTGGATCGGTGACCTGCATCAGCGCACAGACCCACTGGTGCAGGCGGTCGGTCAATGCGGCGTTGTCCTGGCCGTGGCGGATCATGTCCATCAGCCGGCGCTCCAGGCCACGGATGCGTTCACGCAGCATCTCCAGCTGCCGCTGCTGCAGCGACACCGCGCGCGGTCCATGCGGATTGGCCAGCTCGACGTGCGCCAGCAATTCGGCGTGGCGCTCGAAAAACCCCGGTGTGCGCGCCAGGTAACTGGCGATGTCGATTTCGGAAAGGCCCTGCGTGCTCATGGGCAGCAGGGTAGCGCAGGGGTTTCCGGCAATCCTGAGGAAAAGCCGGTCAGGGACCGGCCTTCATTGCCGCAATCCAGCGATCCGCAAATCTCAGTCCGGGAACGCCACGGTGCCTTCGAACACCGTCACCGCCGGCCCGGTCATGCGCACGCTGTGGCCGACACCGTCCCACGCGATGGTCAGGCGCCCGCCACGGGTGTCCACATCGACCACCTCGTCCAGCCAGCCCAGCCGGATGCCGGCGACCACCGCCGCACACGCCCCGGTGCCGCAGGCCAGCGTCTCGCCCGCGCCGCGTTCGTGCACACGCAGCCGGACATGGCTGCGCGAGACGACCTGCAGGAACCCGGCGTTGACCTTGCGCGGGAAGCTGGCGTGCGCCTCGACCCATGGGCCGACGGTGGCCACCGGCGCGGTGTCCACGTCCTCGACCCGCTGCACGGCGTGCGGGTTGCCC
>JBEANV010000031.1:0-5784 GCA_041165285.1 Pseudomonadota bacterium
CCGTTGTCGGCGATGAACATGCCGTAGGTCTTCAACGCCGTCAGGATCGCCTTGGCCTCGTTGCTGAAGGTCGACGGGATCACGAAGCTGGCCTTGAGCCGGAAGCGTGCGCCCATCGGGGGCAGGGATGTGCTGGTGTTGCTGGATGCCCAGTGCGTCGCCGGCGGCACGTAGGCCTTGCGCGTGCGCGAGACGGTGAAGCGCAGCGCGTGGCGGATGCCGCCAGCGCCTTGAATGGCCTCCTCGTAGCGGACCAGGCCGGGCAGGATCGGCAGGCCCGCCGCGTCCGCACTGGTCCAGCCGGGTTTGCCACCCGGGCGGATCGTCATGCTGTCGAGCGCGAAGACCGCGCCGCAGTCGGCGTTCCAGCTGCCGTCGGCTTGCAGGAATGCCCGGTAGAGTTCGTAGAGCCGCTGGTTGTCGCGGTCGATGACGAGCACGTGGCGGTCACCGGCGCTGTTGGAGCCGCCCTCGACCGGGGCGGTGCGGGGGACGGGGTAGGGGCCGGGGTCGCTCTCGCTGACGTAGGCGGTGAAGCGGATATTGACCTTGGCCTGGCTGCCCGAGACGACGGTGTACGGGATGCCGATCGGGCCACCATCCCAGGTGCCCGAGCCGAAGTCCGGGCGCAGGTTGGCGGTCAGGCCGATGCTGCTCAGGATGGCGGCCGACGCGGGATCGACTGCAGCCCGCGTGATGTCGGTGTTGAACGCGTGGCCCGCGGGGAACGCCACGGCGCCGTTCAGGTTGGCGTTGTCGCCCAGACTGGCGCCGCGAAAATTGCCATAAAGGGGGGCGATTTGCGCGGCGGCAGTCGTGGGCCACAGCGCGGGGCCGGCACCCATCGCGGCCAGTGCCATCAGCATCTGGCGGCGCGGCAGGTCCGGAGCGGAGGAGGTGGGGTGGTGGGGGGTGTGCATGGCCTCCATTCTTCGCTGGTGTCGCGCAAGTGTCTGTGCAGTCTTGTCGGATCTGCGTAATGCGGGTGTCACAGCCCCACAATTCGGCCCTGAGCGTTTCAGAGAGAACCCAAAAGTGTTTTTCGCTTTAGAGAAATTCGAGCGCCTGATCGATCCGTTTCCCACGGCCGAGATGGCGACGCCGCCCCGCGGATTCTTGCGTTTCATGTGGTGCTGCACCGCGGGAATGCGGTCGTACGTGCTGGCCATGGCCCTGCTCACGGCGGGCATCGGTGCGTTCGAGGCCTACCTGTTCGGCCTGCTGGGCGACATCGTCGACTGGCTCGGCAGCACGCCGCCGCAGCAGCTGTGGGCCGAGCAGCGGGGTCGGCTGTACGGGTTTGCGGCGCTGGTCATGGGCAGCACGACGCTGGTCTTGCTGCAGACGATGTTCAAGCACCAGACGCTGGCCGGCAACTTCCCCATGCGGCTGCGCTGGAATTTCCACCGCCTGATGCTCGGCCAGAGCATGTCGTTCTACCAGGACGAGTTCGCTGGCCGGGTCGCGGCCAAGGTGATGCAGTCGGCGCTGGCGGTGCGCGACACGACGATGATCACCTGCGACATCCTCGTTTTCGTGGTCATCTACTTCGTGACGATGACGGCGCTGGCCGGGCGGCTGGACGTCTGGCTGCTGTGGCCATTCGCGGTCTGGCTGGGGCTGTATGCGCTGTCGGTGCGCTTCTTTGTGCCACGCCTGTCGCGCATCGGGCAGAAGCAGGCCGATGCGCGCTCGCTCATGACCGGGCGCATCTCGGACGCCTACACCAACATTGCCACGGTCAAGCTGTTCTCGCACGGCCGGCGCGAGGCTGGCTATGCCCGCAGCGCGATGGGCGAGTTCCTCGGCACCGTGCAAGGTCAGATGCGGCTGGTCAGCGGCTTCGAGGTGGTCAACCACCTTCTGAGCATGGGCCTGATCGTTTCCACGGCGGGTGTGGCGCTTTGGCTGTGGATCCGGGGCGAGGTGGGCGTCGGGGCGCTGGCGGCCTCGACCGCGATGGCGTTGCGCCTGAACGGAATGTCGCATTGGGTGATGTGGGAGATGACCTCGCTGTTCGAGCACATCGGCACGGTGCAGGACGGCATGGGCACACTGTCCCGTCCGCGCGCGGTCGTTGACCGACCCGACGCACCGCCGCTGGACGTGCCGCGTGGTGAAGTCGTGTTCGAGAACGTGAACTTTGCGTACGGCACTGCGGTCGATCGCCCTCCGGTGATCCGGGGCCTGTCCTTGCGCATCCGCCCCGGCGAGAAGATCGGCGTGGTCGGGCGCTCCGGCGCGGGCAAATCCACCATCGTCAACCTGCTGCTGCGCTTCTACGACGTGCAGTCGGGGCGCATCCTGATCGACGGGCAGGACATCGCCCATGTCGCCCAGGACAGTCTGCGCGAACACATCGGCATGGTCACGCAGGACACCTCGCTGCTGCACCGTTCGGTGCGCGACAACATCCTCTATGGCCGCCCCGACGCGGGCGACGAGGCGATGGTCGACGCCGCGCGCCGCGCCGAGGCCACCGATTTCATCCGCACGCTGAGCGATCCGGCCGGCCGTCAGGGCTACGACGCGCATGTGGGCGAACGCGGTGTGAAACTGTCCGGCGGTCAGCGCCAGCGCATCGCCATTGCGCGAGTGATGCTCAAGGACGCACCGATCCTGCTGCTCGACGAGGCCACCAGTGCGCTCGACTCCGAAGTCGAAGCCGCCATCCAGGCCAGCCTGTATGCGCTGATGGAGGGCAAGACCGTCGTTGCCATTGCCCACCGGCTGTCGACCATCGCCGCGATGGACCGGCTGATCGTGCTGGACCAGGGGCGCATCGTCGAGCAGGGGGACCACCGCAGCCTGCTGGCGCAGGGGGGGCTCTACGCCCGGCTCTGGGCGCGGCAGAGCGGGGGATTTCTCGGCGAGGACGAGACTGAATGTATCGGTGAAAATTCACCAGTTTCATAACTCAATCGTCCGATCTCACTACAGTTCTCATTATCGCGGTGCCGCGCATCTTGGCGGCGCCGTCCTGTAGGTACACTTGTCGAATTACCTGTCGTCGATTGCTGTCACATGGCCCTAGCGTCCCCGGGAAACTCACCCGCCGTGTTTGATCTGAAAAGTGCAACGCTCACGCTCGTCGCTCTGGTGGTGAAGTCCCCCCGCTTGCCGGAGCTGGCCGAACAACTGAAGGTTCGTCTAGGACCGTCGACTGAATTTTTCAACCAGGATCCGGTCCTGATCGACTTGGCTCACATTCAGGATTCTCCCGAAGAGATCGATTTTCGGGGGCTGATCGAACTCATGCGCAGCTACAGCATGGTGCCGGTGGCTGTGCGCGGCGGGTCGCCAGCGCAGATGGCCGCGGCCCAGGCCGCCGGCCTGTGCGAGGTGCCGCCCCAGGAAGGGCCGCCGCCAGCGCGCGTGGCCGCCGTGGCACCGGTGCAGCCACGTGCCTCCTCGGTCATGGTGATCGATCGGCCGTTGCGCTCTGGCCAGCAGGTCTATGCCAAGGGCGCCGATCTGGTCATCCTTGCCCTCGTCAACCACGGCGCCGAGGTGATCGCCGATGGCAGCATCCATGTCTACGCCCCATTGCGTGGCAAGGCAATTGCGGGCGCGACCGGAGACGTGAATGCCCGGATATTCACCACCTGCATGGAGCCTGAATTGATCTCCATTGCGGGGATATACCAGACGACCGATCCGCCACTGCCTTCGGAGGTGCGCGGAAAATCTGCACAGGTTCGGCTGGATGGCGACACCTTGATCATCGAACCCATCAAGGTCTGATGTTTCCCCCAAGCCAGCAAATAACAAACAAGTCAACAGAAAGGACCTCGACGGATGGCCAAGATCATTGTGGTGACCTCCGGAAAGGGCGGCGTCGGAAAAACCACCACCAGCGCCAGCTTTGCTTCAGGACTGGCGGTCAGGGGACACAAGACGGTTGTCATCGATTTCGATGTCGGCCTGCGCAATCTCGACCTGATCATGGGTTGCGAGCGCCGTGTGGTGTATGACCTGATCAACGTCATCAACAGCGAAGTGCATCTGCAGCAGGCCCTGATCAAGGACAAGCACTGCGAGAATCTCTTCGTGCTGGCGGCTTCCCAGACCCGCGACAAGGAAGCGCTGAACAAGGAAGGTGTCGGCCGGGTGTTCCAGGAACTTGCCGAAATGGGCTTCGAGTTCATCGTCTGCGATTCGCCGGCCGGTATCGAGACTGGCGCGATGATGGCGATGCACTATGCCGATGAGGCGCTGGTGGTCACGAATCCCGAGGTTTCGTCCGTGCGCGACTCGGACCGCATCCTCGGCATGCTCAGCTCCAAGACGCTGCGTGCCATCGAAGGCCGCGAGCCGGTCAAGGAACATCTGCTGATCACCCGCTACAACCCCAGCCGGGTGCAGGGTGGCGAGATGCTGTCGATCGAGGACATCCACGAGATCCTGCGCATCAAGCTGATCGGCGTGGTGCCAGAGTCGGAAGTGGTGCTGCAGGCGTCGAACCAGGGTGTGCCTGTGATTCACATGGCTGGATCGGATGCTGCTGAAGCGTACAAAGACGTGGTGGCGCGGTTTCTCGGCGAGGATAAACCGATGCGCTTCATCGAACTGGTGAAGCCGGGTTTCTTCAAGCGGTTGTTTGGCGCGAGGTGACCCCATGGGGTTTCTATCATTCATGCTCGGTGAAAAGCAGAAATCCGCGACGGTGGCGAAGGAACGCCTGCAGATCATCCTGGCCCACGAACGCACCTCACGCAGTGCCAGCCCGGATTACCTGCCGGCGCTGCAGCGCGAGTTGCTGGCCGTGGTGACCAAATACGTGTCGATCAACCCGAACGACATCAAGGTCCATCTGGAGCGGCACGACAACCTGGAGGTGCTCGAAGTCAAGATCGAGTTGCCGGAAGGGCCCCGCGTCAGCTTCGATGGTCAGCGCCCTGGCGCCGGCGCCTGACAGCGTCGGACGGTCGATTCACCCTGCCTGCTGCATGCGCACATGCCCCTGCGGTCAGGTTCGTGGATCGAACTGGTCCGCATTGCGCCCACGGATGCCGGCGTAGAAGGCCTTGATCGTCACCATGTCGCGCTCGATGTCGCCGGTTGGCTGGAACACCGGGCCGAGGCCGCCGACCTTGCGGTGGTAGTCGAGGTAGGCGAGCACGATCGGTACCTTGGCGTTCAGCGCGATGTAGTAGAAGCCTGTCTTCCAGTAGCGCACCTTGCTGCGTGTGCCTTCGGGCGGCACGATCAACTGGACCGGTCCCTCGGCGTCCACCAGTGCCTGCGCAGATGCGGCCACCAGGTTGGTCGAGGTCTCCCGGCGCACGGCGATGCCGCCCAGCCAGCGCATCAGGCCACCGAATGGCGCACGGAAGATCTGCCACTTGCCCATCCAGTGGATGTTCAGGTTCAGCACGAAGGCGACCATGAGCGTGTACGGCAGATCCCAGTTGCTGGTGTGCGGCGCGGCGATGATCACGCACTTGGTGGCGCCGGCTGGCAGTTGGCCTTCGACCTTCCAGCCGGACAGGCGCAACACGGTGGCCGAGAAGGCACGGAAGGCACTGTTGACGCCGGGTGTGTCGAAGATGGTGCGGTGCATGGGGGCGCATTCTCGCCTGACCGGATAATCCGCCCATGCAAGAACCTACGAACGCTCCCGATTCCTTTTCGCGCCTGCCGCTCTCGCCGGCGATGCTGGCCAATCTGGACCAGCTCGGCTACACCCGGATGACCCCGATCCAGGCCGCCAGCCTGCCCCTGGCGCTGGCGGGCCACGACCTGATCGCGCAGGCCAAGACCGGCAGCGGCAAGACGGCGGCC
>JBEANV010000032.1:0-3208 GCA_041165285.1 Pseudomonadota bacterium
TCGGCCAGCGCCGCTCGGGGCGCCTCGGCATCGGCCCACAGCACCAGCCGGTCACCATCGTCTTCGAGCAGCAGGCGCTGGGCTTTTGCCCAGGCGTAGGGCAGGGGATGGCGCACGGTCAGCGGCCCGGTGTGGAGGCGGCGGGCGCGGTCGGCGCGGCCCGCTCGCCGCGGCGCAGTTCGGGCAGCACCGGCGATTCGTTGATGCCGAGCACCGCCGACGGCTTGGGCTGGCCGTCCTGCTGGCGGGCGCGGATCAGCTCGTAGCGGTCGAAGGTCAGCGCGTTGGCGTCCTCCTGCGTGCGCATCACCACCGGGCGCAGGAAGACCAGCAGGTTGGTCTTGATGCGCTTGCGGTTCTGCGCCTTGAACAGGTTGCCCAGCAGCGGGATGCTGGCCAGCCCCGGCACGCGGTCTTCGCCGTCGGCGTATTCATCCTTCAGCAGCCCGCCCAGCACCATGATCTGGCCATCGTCGACCACCACCGAGGTCTCGATCGAACTCTTCTCGGTCGAAGGACCGGCGCTGGACGAAGTCGTGCCGGCGATGACGCTGGAGTTCTCCTGGTAGATCTGCATCCGCACGGTGCCGTTCTCGCCGATCTGCGGCTTGATGCGCAGTGTCAGGCCCACGTCCTTGCGCTCGATGGTCTGGAAGGGGTTGGCCGAGCCATTGCCCGTGCCAGTGTTGGTGAAGCTGCCGGTGATGAAGGGCACGTTCTGGCCGATGACGATCTTGGCTTCCTCGTTGTCGAGGGCGACCAGATTCGGGGTCGAGAGGATGTTGGCGCCGGTGCTGCTTTCCAGGAAGCGCGCCAGCGCACCCAGCGTGTAGATGCCGCTGATCGCCTGCACCAGACCGACATTCAGGCCGGCGCCCAGGTTGATGCCGGTGCTGGTGGTCGATTGCGACAGGGTGACGAGATTGGAGCCGGCGCCGCTGGTCGAGCTGTAATTCGTGCCGGCGATCACGCCGTACTTGTCGCCGTTCCTGCCGAGCAGGCCCTGCCACTGGAAGCCGAACTCGGCCGCCTGGCTCGCGTCCATCTTGACGATCATCGACTCGACGTAGACCTGGGCGCGGCGGGCGTCGAGCTGGTCGATGACGGCGCGGAGCTGGCGGTACACCGGTTCGGGCGCGGTGATGATGAGCGCGTTGGTGGCGGGGTCTGCCTGCACGAAGCCGCCCGTGGACGGACTGGCCGAGGCGCTGACCGGTGTGGTCGATTGCGCCGAAGCGCCGGAGCCGCCCTGACCGCCAATGGCCGCGGCCATGCCGCCGCCGCTGCTGGCGGACGTCGCGCCCAGGCCCGTGCTGGCACCGCCGGTGCTGCTGCCTGCCGTGCCGCTGCCACCCGCGCCATAGGCGGCACGCAGCACGGCGGCGAGCCGGGTCGCGTCGGCGTTCTTCAGGTAGACGACATAGATGTTGCCGCCGATGCCGCCCGTCGGGCCGGGTCGGTCGAGCTTGTCGATCACGCCGCGCACGACGGCCAGCCGCGCCGCATTGGGCGCCCGTACCAGCAGCGAGTTTGTGCGCGGGTCCGCGATGATCGACACACCGCCGGTCATCGCCGCCGGGGCGCCGGGTGTGCCGCCAGAGGAGGTGTCGGCGAAGCGCTGCACCATCGGCGCAAGGTCCGAGGCCGAGGTGTTCTTGATCGGGATCACCTCGACGTCGGTGGCAGCCGGCGTGTCCAGCGCCGCGATGATGCGGGCCAGGCGCTGCAGGTTGTCGGCGTAGTCGGTGATGACCAGCGTGTTGTTGCCGGGGTTGGCGTTGATCGTGTTGTTGGGCGTGATCAGCGGGCGCAGCACGGTCACGAGGTTGTTGACGTTTTCGTGCTTGAGCGGGAAGACCTGCGTGAGGATCTGGTCGCCGGTGCGCACGACGTTGCCGACCGAGACGGTGCCGGTCTGCAGCTTGGCCTCGGCCTCGGGCACGACCTTGAGCAGCCCCGCCACGTCCACCACCGTGAAACCCAGCCCGCGCAGCACCGAGAGGTAGTTGAGGAAGGCTTCGCGCTCGCTGAGCGGCTGTTCGCTGTAGAGCGTCATCTGGCCGCGCACCCGCGGATCGACCAGGATCTGGCGTTTGACAATGGCCGCCATGGCCCGGGAGACCGCCTCGATGTCGGCGTTGACGAAGTTCACGGTGACCTTGGCCGTGGCCGGCGCGGCGGGGGCGCGGCGCGACTGCTGCGCCTGCAGGGGCGTGAGGTGGCCGAGGGCCAGGGTGCCGGCCAGCGCCGCGGCGAGCACGCGGCGCGGGGCGGAAGGTCGTGGGCACAGCGTCATGGTCATCCGATCGTGAGCAGGGAGCGCGCGCCTTGGCGCCGTCCGATGATGTTGAGCAGGTTGTTCAGGGCAGGGCGGTCGGCGTCGGTGGCGCTGGCTTCGCCGCGCAGGCGCAGGCCGGCATTGCTCCAGCTGCCCGAGCCACTCAGGCGCAAGGCGCCGTCGAGCGTGTCCAGTGTCACCGTGGCGGTTCCAGCCTGCGCCGGATCGCCGCTGAGCGTGATCCGGTAGCTGCCCAGGCGCGGCAGCGTGGTCAGACGAGAGGAAAAGTCGCGCAGCTCCAGCCCTGCGCTGCCGGTCATGGCGAAGCGGCCCTGTGCCCAGCTCAACGACAGGGCCTGTGTGGTCAGCCGCAGCGCGCCGCCGGGGCGCAGGGTGTTCCACGGTGTGCCGAGTCCGACCAGCCACGCGGCAGGCCACTGGCCGACCCAGTCGCCCTGGTCGGCCCGGCCCGGCTGCAGTGCCACCTGCACCTGTCCGAGACCGGGGCGCACCAGCAGCAGCTGCTCGCCGTTGAGGCAGCAGTCGTGTTGCAGCGCCAGGCGCAGCGCCGTGCCGGTCGGGCGCAATGTCCAGCGGATGCGGCCGGGCAGGGCACGCGCGTCCCGGCTGCCGGCGCCAGCGCCGAGGACCAGCACCGCGTCGCCGGACCAGACCGTGCCTTGTGCGTTGGCCAGCAGCACGCGCTGCTGCGTGGCACTGGCAACGGCCTGTGCCAGCCAGTGTGCCGGAGCGAAGGCGACCAGCGCCGCCGCTGCACCGACGACCGCGCCGGCCACGGCCCAGCGCCGGCTGGCCCGCGCCTGCGCGACCCAGCCGTGGCCGGGCGCCTTGCGCGCGGCCGAGCCGAACATCGACGGGTGGGCCGAGGGCTGGTAGGTAGGGCGCCAGGGACTGCCGTGGAGGGCCATG
>JBEANV010000033.1:0-3012 GCA_041165285.1 Pseudomonadota bacterium
GCCCAAGCGGCCCCTCAGGTGCCGCCGCCAGAGGATCTGCCCACGCTGGAGGATCTGGAAGCCCACGTCCAGGCACAGACCGGTGAGCCCTGCGCCCTGCAGAGCCGGCCGTGGCTGGATCTGCGGCTGATCGACTCGCACGAATTCCTGCTGCAGCCATCGAGCCAGCCACGGCTGCGCTACTGGCTCCGGGTGCGAGACCCCCTGCCGGACGATCCGGCCGTGCACAGCGCGGCACTGGCCTACCTGTCGGACTTCTGGTTCAACTATGCGTCACTGGCGACGCACCAGGGCGTGGCCGGCGCGCGCAGCCAGTTGTACGTGGCCAGCCTGAACCACGCGCTGTGGGTCTATGCACCTTGCCGGGCCGATGACTGGTTGCTGTTCGATGTGCACAGCCCCCGCGCGGGAGATGGCCGGGGGCTGGCGATGGGCAACCTCTACGACCGTGGGGGTCGCCTCGTGGCGAGCGTGGCGCAGGAGATGGCCTGCTCGCTGCGTGAACCTTGAGCGAGCCGGCTCAGCTCAGCTCTGGACGGCCGGCAGACGCACGACGATGCCGTCGAGCGCCTCGTTCATCAGCAGGCAGCACGACAGCCGGCTGCCCGCCTGGCGCGGCTCGCCGGTGCAGTCGAGCATGGCGTCTTCCATGTCGTCCATCGCCGGCAACTGTTCCAGCCAGGGAGATTCCACGTAGACGTGGCAGGTGGCGCACTGGCAGGCCCCGCCGCAATCGGCGTTGATGCCGGGCAGGCCGCGGGTCAGGGCGGCCTGCATGATGCTGGTGCCGAGGTTGGCCTGGAGTTCGGTGCGGGTGCCGTCGGCGGCGATGCAGGTGATCTGGGGCATGGGGGTTCTCGGTGGGGCTCAGAGTGAGCGGCTGATGATTTCTTTCATGATCTCCGATGTCCCGCCATAGATGCGGGCCACCCGGGCATCGACCCAGGCGCGGCTGATCCGGTACTCGCTCATGAAGCCGTAGCCCCCATGCAACTGCAGCAGCTCGTCGAGCACCTTGCCCTGCATCTCCGAGCCGAGCAGCTTGCACATCGCGCCGACTTCCGGGGTCAGCTCGCCGCGCATGGCCTTGGCCAGGCAGTCATCGACGAAGACCCGCAGCATGGTCGCCTGCGCCTTGCACTCGGCCAGCTTGAACTTGGTGTTCTGGAAGTCGAACACCGTCTTGCCGAACACCTTGCGGTCGCGGGTGTATTGAATGGTCTCTTCCAGCAGCGACTCGATCGACGCCGCGGCCCGCAGGCCGATGATGGTGCGTTCCCAGGCCAACTGGTGCGTCAGGTAGCGGAAGCCCTGGTTCTCTTCGCCGAGGCGGTTGTCCACCGGCACCCGCACGTTGTCGAAGAACAGCTCCGAGGTGTCCTGGCCCTTCAGACCGATCTTCTCCAGCAGCCGGCCCTTCGAGAATCCCGGGCGGTCGGCCTCGACACAAACCAGCGTCAGCTCCTTGGCCAGGGGATCGAGCTTGGTGGCGGTGACCATCAGGTCGGCGTTGCCGCCGTTGGTGATGAAGGTCTTCTGGCCGTTGATGAGGTAGTCGTCGCCGTCGCGGCGGGCGCTGGTGCGCATGCTGCGCAGGTCGCTGCCGACACCGGGTTCGCTCATCGCGATGACGGCGATCAGCTCGCCGCTGACCATTTTCGGCAGCCAGCGCTGTTTCTGCGCTTCGCTGCCGTAGGCGACCAGGTAGGGCGCGCAGATTTCGGAGTGGGTGGTGAAGCCGACCGCAGTGGCGTTGACCCGCGCCAGCTCCTCGATCATCACGGCCGAGTGGCCGAAGTCACCGCCGGCACCGCCGTACTCTTCGGGCACGGTCGAGCACAGCAACCCGGCCTCCCCAGCGCGGCGCCAGAGGTCGCGGGGCACGATGCCGGCGTGTTCCCAGTCGTGCAGGTGCGGGGCGATCTCGCGCTCGACGAAGCGACGGGCCTGCTCCCGGAACTGTTCATGGTCGTCGCGGAATACGGTGCGTGTTGCGGTCTGCATGCTCAACGTCCCTGAAACTGTGGTGCGCGCTTGTCCAGCATCGCGTTCACCGCTTCGAGGTGGTCCTCGGTGTGGTGCGCCAGCGCCTGGTAGGCGGCCGACAATTCCAGCAGCGAATCCAGCCGCATGTGCTGGCCTTCGCGCAGCAGGCGCTTGGTCATGCGCAGGGCGTGGGCCGGGTTGGCGGCGATGCGCTGCGCCAGGGCGTGGGCATGACCGGCCAGCGCCTCGCGCGGCACGACCTCCGCCACCAGCCCCCAGGCCAGCGCATCAGTCGCGTCGATCGTGTCGCCGGTGAACGCCATCAGGCTGGCGCGGGGCATCCCGATCACCCGGGGCAGCAACCAGGCGCCGCCGTCGCCCGGCACGATGCCGACCTTGACGAAGCTCTCGGCGAAGAGTGCGCCCTCGGCGGCCACGCGGATGTCGCACATGCAGGCCAGGTCCAGCCCGGCGCCGATGGCGTGGCCGTTCAGGGCGGCGATCACCGGGACATCGAGTTCATACAACGCCAGCGGAATGCGCTGGATGGTGTTGCGGTAGCTCTCGCGCACCTCGTAAGGGCTGCCGGCAAAGATGCCGCCGCGGTCGCGCATGTCCTTGACGTTGCCGCCGGCACAGAACGCGCTGCCCTCCCCGGTGAGCACCAGCACCTTGACGGTCGGGTCACACCGGATCTGGCGGCACAGGTCTTCGATTTCCTGCATCTGCGCCGGTTCGGTCAGCGCGTTGCGGGTCTCGGGGCGGTTCATGCGGGCGGTCAGCACACCGCCGTCCCGCTCGATGACCAGGAAGGGTTGCTCGCTCATGCTCATGCACGGATCTCCTCGGGACATTCAGTTTCAAGGCCGCTGCGGTGGTCGGTGACCGCGGGCCACAGGCCGGCGCTGCCGGTGGCGCAGACCGCACGCCCCAGGCGGCCCGCCCAGTGGCCGAGTCCACCGAATTCGCTGCGCCAGGACCACAGGCGGCGGGTGCTCTGGTGGAGCGCGTGTTCGTGCGTGAAGC
>JBEANV010000034.1:0-3112 GCA_041165285.1 Pseudomonadota bacterium
GCGCGGCGGCGGCGTGGTCCTGCGTCGAGAAGATGTTGCACGAGGCCCAGCGCACGTCCGCGCCCAGCGCCTGCAGCGTCTCGACCAGCACGGCGGTCTGGATCGTCATGTGCAGCGAGCCCGTGATGCGCGCGCCCTTGAGCGGCTGCTTCGCGGCGAACTCTTCGCGGATGGCCATCAGGCCGGGCATCTCGGTTTCGGCGATGCGGATTTCCTTGCGACCCCAGGCAGCGAGCGCCAGATCGGCGACGAGGAAATCGGGGGTGTGGACAGACTTGACGACAGCGTTCATGGCAAAAGGGCTCCGAAGGATGAGCCGCTCAACTGCATCGACGCGCGGGCCAGTCAGGGATCAAGAGAACGGCCACCGTGCCGGCTCACCCTGTGCCCTCGCTGCGGATGCGAGCGAGCGGGTGAGCGCCGTTGCCTTGTTGAGAGGGGTTCGAGCCTGGGATCGGGTACAACCACCGATCTTGCAACGCTCCTCGAACACGAGGGGCGATTGTAGCCACCTCGGGCGCCCCGTTGCGCCAAGCAGCGCCGGGTGTCCGTCGCTTTTCCCGGCCACGCCATGCAACCGCATCCAGACACCCCCACCCCACCGGCTGCCATCTCCTTCCGCACCGCCCTGCTCTTCTGGCTGAAGCTTGGTCTCGTCAGCTTTGGCGGCCCGGCCGGCCAGATCGCGCTGATGCACCAGGAGCTGGTCGAGCACCGCCGCTGGATCTCGGAGCGGCGCTTCCTGCACGCGCTGAACTACTGCATGGTGCTGCCCGGCCCCGAGGCGCAGCAGCTCGCCACCTACATCGGCTGGCTGATGCACCGCACCGCGGGCGGCTTGATCGCGGGCGGGCTGTTCGTGCTGCCCTCGCTGGGGCTGCTGATCGTGCTGTCGTGGGTCTACATCGCCTGGGGCACGCTGCCGCTGGTGGCCGGGCTGTTCTACGGCATCAAGCCGGCCGTCACCGCCATCGTCGTGCAGGCCGCACACCGCATCGGCTCGCGGGCGCTGAAAAACGCCACGCTGTGGGCCATCGCTGCGGCGGCGTTCGTCGCGATCTTCGCGCTGGACATGCCCTTCCCGGCCATCGTGCTGGCCGCGGCGGCGGTGGGTGCGGTCGGTGGCCGGTTCGCGCCTGACACCTTCCGCACCGGCGGCGGCCATGGTGCGGCGAAGGTCTCCGCCGGCCCTGCGCTGATCGACGACGACACGCCCACGCCCGAACATGCCCGTTTCCGCTGGCAGCGGCTGGCGCGGGTGCTTGGGGCGAGCGCGCTGCTGTGGGCCGTGCCGATGGCGTGGCTGACCACGACCCTCGGCTGGGAACACACGCTCACGCGCATGGGCTGGTTCTTCACCAAGGCGGCGCTGCTGACGTTCGGCGGCGCCTACGCGGTGCTGCCCTATGTCTACCAAGGCGCGGTAGAGACCTTCGGCTGGCTCACGCCGACACAGATGATCGACGGCCTGGCGCTCGGCGAGACCACACCCGGCCCGCTGATCATGGTGGTGGCCTTCGTCGGTTTCGTCGGCGGCTACATCAAAGCGCTGTTTGGCCCGGATCACCTGTTCCTGGCCGGTGCAGCAGCGGCCACGCTGGTGACGTGGTTCACCTTCCTGCCGTCCTTCGTCTTCATCCTGGCGGGCGGACCGCTGGTCGAGTCCACGCACCAGAACCTGAAGTTCACGGCCCCACTCACCGCCATCACGGCCGCCGTGGTCGGGGTGATCCTGAATCTCGCGCTGTTCTTCGGCTACCACGTGCTGTGGCCGGCAGGGTTCGGCGGGCGCTTCGACGGGGTGTCGGCGGTGATCGCGGTGGGGGCCGCGGTGGCACTGCTGCGCTACAGGCGGTCGGTGGTGGAGGTCATTGCCGGCTGCGCGGTGCTGGGGCTGATCGCCCGCAGCGTGGCAGGCTGACAGCGCCCAAGCCCGCTCCCGCCCGCTTGCCGCCACAATGGAGCCCTTTTCTGTCCCAACGACCACCGCCCCATGTCCACGTCTGACACCCCGATCGTCCCTGAAGAGGCTGCACAGCCCGTCGCCGAGTCCATCGCCGAACCTGTCGCGGATGTTGCTGCCCTGCCCGTGGCGGAGACGGTCGCGGACACCGCCGCAGCAGAGGCTGCGGCTGCGGTCAAGGCGCCCGAAATGACCCCGTCGGAGTGCGCCCGCCAGCTCAAGGACCGTTTCCCGGCCCTGTTCGCCGGCACAGCCGCCAAGCCGCTGAAGCTGCGCATCCAGGCCGACATCAAGGAGCGTGCGCCGGGCGTGTTCACCAAGGCAGTGATGTCGGCGTTCCTGCGCCGCCACACCGGCACCACGGCTTACCTGATCGCGCTCACCAAGGCCGAGCACCGCTTCGACCTCGACGGCCAGCCGGCTGGCGAAATCACCGACGAGCACCGCCAGGTGGCGCAGGAAGAGCTGGACCGCCGCCGCGCCGTCCACCAGGAGCGCCGCGCCAAGGACGCCGAGGCCGAGCGCGCCAACCGCGACAAGGCCCGTGCCGAAGAACGCGCCGCCCAGACGCAGCAGCGCGAAGAGCAGGAACTGCAGGAGCAGAAGCGCCGCAACCGCGCACAACTGCTGCGCGACTTCGAGAAGACCACGCTGACGCGGGGAAATTTCTGCGTGCTGAAGGGCCTGCCGGAAGCGGATCTGGACCGGGTGCTGGAGATCGCGCGCAAGGAAATGGCGGAGTGGGTGGCGAATCGGCCAGCGATGGCGGAGCACCCGGATGCACGCCCGCCCCGTCCAGCTTCACCGAGCGGCCCGCGCCGTGACGGTCGCGGGGACGGCGGCGGCGCAGGTGGCGGCGGACGCCGCGAACGCACGCCGCGCTGAGCGGCGACCTCCGCTGGTTTACAGCCCGGCAGCGGCGCGCAGCACCGCCGCCTTGTCCGTCCGTTCCCAGGTGAACTCCGGCTCCTCGCGCCCGAAGTGCCCATAAGCCGCGGTCTTCGTGTAGATCGGCCGCAGCAGGTCCAGCATCTGGATGATCCCGCGCGGTCGCAGGTCGAAGAACTCGTGCACCAGTTGCGCGATCTTCTCGTCGGAGACCACGCCCGTGCCTTCGGTGTACACCGTCACGTTCATCGGCCGCGCCAC
>JBEANV010000035.1:0-3496 GCA_041165285.1 Pseudomonadota bacterium
CAAGACCTGATCGCCGCCGGCAAGATCGCCGGCCAGCGCGTGTTCATCCGCGCCGACCTGAACGTGCCGCAGGACGACGCCGGCCACATCACCGAAGACACCCGCATCCGCGCCTCGATCCCCTGCATCGAGATGGCGCTGAAGGCCGGCGCCGCCGTGATGGTCACCAGCCACCTGGGCCGCCCGACGGAAGGTGAATTCAAGCCCGCCGACTCGCTGGCGCCGGTCGCTGCACGCATGAGCGAGCTGATGGGCCGCGAGATCCCGGTTGTCGCGAACTGGGTGGACGGCGTGGACGTGGCGCCGGGCCAGCTCGTCATGCTGGAAAACTGCCGCCTGAACAAGGGCGAGAAGAAGAACAACACCGAGCTGGCGCAGAAGATGGCCGCGCTGTGCGATGTCTTCGTCCACGACGCCTTCGGCACCGCCCACCGCGCCGAGGCCAGCACCTACGGCATCGCCCAGTACGCCAAGATCGCCTGCGCCGGCCCGCTGCTGGCGGCAGAGATCGACGCGATTTCCAAGGCCCTGGCCAACCCGAAGCGCCCGCTGGTGGCGATCGTCGCCGGCTCGAAGGTGAGCACCAAGCTGACCATCCTGAAGGCGCTCTCCAACAACGTGGACGGCCTGATCGTCGGCGGCGGCATCGCCAACACCTTCATGCTGGCGGCGGGGCTGAAGATCGGCAAGTCGCTGGCCGAGCCGGATCTGGTCGCGCAAGCCGTGGCCGTGATCGAGGCGATGAAGGCGCGTGGCGCCGCGGTGCCGATCCCCGTGGACGTGGTCTGTGCCAAGACCTTCTCGCCGACGGCTGAAGCGACCGTCAAGGCAGCTACCGACGTGGCTGACGACGACCTGATCCTCGACATCGGCCCGCAGACCGCCGCCATCCTCGCCGCGCAGCTCAAGGCGGCCGGCACCATCGTGTGGAACGGCCCGGTCGGCGTGTTCGAGTTCGACGCCTTCTCGCATGGCACGGAAACGGTGGCCCGTGCGGTGGCCGAGAGCGCCGCGTTCTCGATCGCGGGTGGGGGCGACACGCTGGCGGCGATCGCCAAGTACGGGATCGAGAAGGATGTGGGCTACATCTCGACCGGCGGCGGGGCGTTCCTTGAAGTGCTGGAGGGGAAGACGTTGCCGGCGTTCGAGATTCTGGCGAAGCGGGCGGCTGGCTGATCACGTCCCGAAGTCCACGCTTGCAGGCCGCCGTGAGGCGGCCTTTTTTCATGGCGGTGGTGTGCTTGCCTGACAATCCTCTTGATTTGAAAAATACGCGCATGGAAGCGCGTTTTCTGGGAGAAAGGCAAAGATGTCGCACGCTGGTCCACAAGAGAGTCGCGTCGCGGTGCTGGTCGATTGCGACAACACCGCGCCAGAGGTGCTGGAGCACGCATTGCGTGTAGTCGCCCAGTTCGGCCGTGTCGTGTTGCGCCGTGGATATGGCAATCACGGCACATTGGCCAACAAGTGGCAGGAAGCCCTGGTGCGCCTGGCGTTCACGCCTTGCCTGCAATTCCAGTACGCCGCCGGCAAGAACACTTCGGACATTGCCTTGGCGCTGGATGCACAGGAGGCCATGTTCGACGACAGGGCGGATACCTTCTGTCTGGTGACCAGCGACTCGGATTTTGCATACCTGTGCCGCAAGCTGCGCGAGCGTGGCGCGCAGGTGGTGATCGTTGGAGAGGACAAGACGCCAGCGGCGTTACGCAATGCCAGTGACCAGTTCTTCGAGTGGGTTCGGCCAGTCGCGGCGAATTCGCTCAACGGTGCGTGCGAGAGTGCCGCAACGCGACTGCTGGTGGACAACAAACTGGATGCATCGAAGGCCGAGCCACCGAAACCCCTGCCTAAACGGCGGCCGAGGTTTGTCGTCGAGGCGGTCGAGTTGCTGGCTGCGAATACGCCTGATGGCAAGGTGTCCCTCAGTGGCGTGGGGCAGTACGTGAAGCGAACGGATCCGTCTTTCTCGCCCAAGATCTACGGCCATTCCGGCTTGCTTGACATGCTGCGCACCTACGATCTGCTCACGCTCCAGCAGGAGTCCAGTGGACATTGGACTGTGCGGCTGCGGCCCAAGACGCATGGGGAAGAAGTCTGATCTGGCCCTTCGCACCAGACGTATCAGGCTGCCAGACTGAGCGGTTGGCTCAACTCGAACACTCGCGCACAGCACCGCTCAGTTCCAGACCGTTCGGCCAACAGACGGCACCCGCTTCGATGAAACAGCGCCGGAAGTAGTCGGTCTGACGCAGAGGCTCCAGCAGCGGGCCATGGCGTGTGGACAGATAGGCGGTTCCGGCGATTCCAGCAGATTCGCAGAAGCCCCCGTTTGTTCAGCGATCTCTCAGGTCGCCCCTGCACCCGCATCCCTGAGAATCGGGTGCAATGACTGACAAGTGGATCGTGCATGACTTCGACCAGGCGCCCGAGCGTTCTCCGCGCCCGCCGGGGCGTGGGCCACTGCAGGTCAAGCGCACGGACCGGGAGCGCAGGTCATTGCACGGCGCGCTACTGGTTTCCGTCCTGCTCCATGTGCTGCTGCTGAGCCAACTGGTCGGCGGTGACGGGGAGGGGCTTGCGGGTTTCGTGCTGCCTTGGCAGGAGCGGCGGATTGCGGTGCCCGATGTGCAGGTGGTGCTGGCCCCGCTGCCGGCCACGCCACTGGCCGTGCCTGCGGACCCAGCGAGCGCGGTGCCGGTGCAGCGGGCGTCGATCCGATCCTTGCCGGTCGATGTGCCAACTCCGAAGCCACCCGCGCCACCTGTGCCGCGACCGCGCGACCGCGTGGTGGTCGATGTGCCTGCACCCAAGCCCGCTGCGCCGGTCGAGTCGGTGGGTACCACCACCGTGGCCGATGCGGCCCCAGTGAACGTGCCTCCCCGGGCCGATGTGCCCGATCGTGCGCCGCCACAACCACCACCACGGCCGCCTTCACCCAGGCCTAGCCCGGAACCGACCGTCCTCACCGCGGAACCGGTTGAAACACCCACGTCGGTCGTGCCGGCTGCACCCCTCGCGCCAGCCGCGCCCATCGCGGTCGCGCCGAGTGCGTCGAGCCCGGATCCCGCCGCGCTGGCTGCACGAGAAGCCGTGCTGGAGGCACAGCGACAGGACGCCGCCCGCGCCGAGGCTGCGCGGCTGGAGTCGGAACGCCAAGAGGCCGCGCGCGTGGCGGCGGCGCAATTGGCCCGGCAGGAAGCCCAGCGGCAGGAAGCTGCCCGTCAGGCAACCGCCCGCGCCGACGCGGTGCGGCTGGAAGCGGAACGGCAAGAGGCGGCGCGACAGGCGGCAGCGCAATTGGCACAGCAGGACGCGCAGCGGCAGGAAGCCGCTCGGCAGGCTGCCGCGCTGGTGGATGCGCAGCGACAGGAGGCTGCGCGTCAGGCCGCGGTCCGCGCCGAGGCCACGCGGCTGGAGGCCGAACGCCAGGAGGCCGCGCGGAAGGCCTTGGCACAACAAGAAGCCGCCCGCATCCAGGCTGTTCAAGACGCGG
>JBEANV010000036.1:0-3505 GCA_041165285.1 Pseudomonadota bacterium
TCGGCATGTCGATCGGGCGCTCGCCATTCGGACCTTCTTCGAGGACCAGCTCGCGGTCATCCGTGGCAATGCCAACCACCGCGTACGGTGCGCGCTCGCGGCGGCACATCTCGTCGAACAGCGGCAGCGCCTCCGGCGTCACCGCCATGACGTAGCGTTCCTGGCTCTCGTTGCACCAGATCTCCTTCGGCGCAAGGCCGGTCTCTTCCAGCGGCACCTTGCGGATGTCGAAGGTCGCGCCCTTGCCCGCGCCGTCCACCAGCTCGGGGAACGCGTTGCTGATGCCGCCCGCCCCCACGTCGTGGATGGCCACGATCGGGTTGCTGTCGCCGAGCGCGAAACAGTGGTTGATGACCTCCTGGGCGCGGCGCTGGATCTCGGGGTTGCCGCGCTGGACCGAATCGAAGTCGAGCGACGCGGTGTTGGTACCCGCCGCCATCGAACTCGCCGCGCCGCCGCCCATGCCGATGCGCATGCCAGGCCCGCCGAGCTGGATCAGCAGCGTGCCGGCGCCGAAGGGCAGCTTGTGCGTCTGGCTGTCGCAGATGGTGCCCAGACCGCCCGCGATCATGATCGGCTTGTGGTAGCCGCGGTACACGCCCGCCACGTCCTGCTCGAACACGCGGAAGTAGCCGGCCAGATTGGGTCGGCCGAACTCGTTGTTGAACGCGGCGCCGCCGAGCGGGCCGTCGGTCATGATCTGCAGCGGGCTGGCGATGTGCGCCGGCTTGCCGACTGGCGCGGTTTCCCACGGCTCGTTCGTTCCGGGCAGGTTCAGGTTCGACACGCTGAAGCCGGTCAACCCGGCCTTGGGCTTGGAGCCACGGCCGGTCGCGCCTTCATCGCGGATCTCGCCGCCCGCACCCGTCGCAGCCCCTGGAAACGGGGAAATCGCCGTCGGGTGGTTGTGCGTCTCGACCTTCATCAGCACATGCACCAGCTCTTCGCGGGCAGCGTACTGCGGCGCATTGGTGTAGCCCTGCGGCGTCCAGCGTTCGACCACGCCACCCGTCATCACCGAGGCGTTGTCGCTGTAGGCCACCACTGTGGACTGCGGCGAAAGCTTCTCGGTGTTGCGGATCATGCCGAACATGCTCATCGGCTGGCGCTCGCCGTCGATGGTGAAGTCGGCGTTGAAGATCTTGTGGCGGCAGTGCTCGGAGTTGGCCTGCGCGAACATCATCAGCTCGACGTCGCTCGGGTTGCGGCCCAGCGCGGTGAAGGCGTTGACGAGGTAGTCGATCTCGTCCTCGGACAGCGCCAGCCCGAAGTCCTTGTTGGCCACGACCAGCGCCGAGCGGCCCTGCCCCAGCACATCGACATGCGCCAGCGGCTCGGCCGTCTGCGCGTCGAACAGGTGGCGGGCGGCGTCGCGCTCGAAGGCGGCCGACTCGGTCATGCGGTCGTGCAGCACCAGCGCGCACGCCTGCAGTTCCTCCGCCGTCAGCGGCTTGGCGCCCCCCTTGAACGTGTCCAGCAGGCCGGTCTTCAGCACCAGCCGGTACTCGGTGACGCGCTCGACGCGGTGCAGCGTGGCGCCGCAGTTGCGGGCGATGTCGGTGGCTTTCGAGGCCCACGGCGACAGCGTGCCCAGCCGCGGCATCACGACGATCAGCTCGCCCTCGGGCTTGGCGGTGTACGCGTCCCCGTAGGTCAGCAGCGCCGACAGCTTGTCGAGGTCCGCGCGCTCCAGCGCCGCGTCGCTCCAGACCCAATGCACATGGCGCGCCGTGACATCGACGATGCGTGCGCTGACGGCCTGCAGGCGGGGCAGCAGCGCCTGGGCGCGGAAGGCTGAGAGAGCGTTGCCGCCCTCGAAAGGCTGGAGGTGCTTGGAGGATGAAGACACGCGGTGAGTCCCGAAGGGCTGGAAAGCGTGCGATTTTAGGCGAGCCCTCGGAACAACGCCCGCACGACCTCATCCGCGATCGACAGGCACGAGGTCAACCCCGGCGATTCGATGCCCAGCAACTGCACCAGCCCCGGCACGCCATGCACCACCGGCCCGTCGATGCGGAAGTCCACCGCCGCCACCTCAGCCCCGCCCAGCTTGGGCCGCACCCCCGAATAGCTCGGACTGAGTGCGTTGTCCGGCAGGCCCGGCCAATAACGCCGGATCGCCTCGGCCATCCCCTGCACACGCTCGGGGCGCACGGCGTAGTCGATCTGCGCCGCATCGGCGATGTCGAGCCATTCCACGTCGGGGCCGAAGCGCATCTGGCCGCCCAGGTCGAGCGTGACGTGAACGCCCAGCCCGGCCGCCTCGGGGATCGGGTAGACCAGCCGCGAGAACGCCGGACGGCCACTGCAGGCGAAGTAGCTGCCTTTGCAGAAATGCCCCCTCGGCTGCTGGACCGCGGCCCCGAACGCCGTCGGCCAGCCCCGCAAACCGTGCGCGACGGCCGGGGCGCTCAACCCCGCCGCGTTGACCACCTCGCGGGCCAGGATCTGCACTGACTGCTCGCCACCCACGTCCAGCACGATCCCGTCCGCCGTGATCACCCCACCCGTGACCGGCGAGCACAGCGCCAGCGTCGCCCCCGCCGCTTCAGCATCGCCCAGCAACGCCAGCATCAAGCCGTGGCTGTCGATGATGCCGGTCGAGGGCGACCACAACGCGGCCACGCAGGCCAGCGCCGGCTCCATCGCACGGGCCTCCTCGCCGGTCAGGCGCTGCAGGTCGTGGACGCCGTTGGCGCGGGCCTGGGCGTGCAGCGCGTCGAGCTGGTCAAGCTGCGCATCGCTGGTGGCGACGACCAGCTTGCCGCAGCGGCGGTGTTCGATGCCACGCTCGGCGCAGTAGGCGTACAGCCGCTCCCGGCCCTGCACGCAGAGTTTGGCCTTGCGCGATCCCGTCGCGTAGTAGAGGCCGGCGTGAATGACCTCGCTGTTGCGGGCGCTGGTGACGGTGCCGAAGGCGTCGGCCGCTTCGAGGATGACGACCTCGCGGCCGGTCAGCGCCAGCGCACGGGCCACGGCCAAGCCGACCACGCCAGCGCCGATGACGAGGGTTTCGATCTTGTCGAGGGTGTCCATCCGGCCAGCTTAGCCGACCCTTGGTGCGACCCCCGGTGCGATAATCCCGCCCCATGTCGATCACGATCAAAACCGCCGCGGACATCGCCGCCATGCGCGTGGCTTGCCGCCTCGCCTCCGAAGTCCTGGACCTCCTCACGCCCCACGTCCGGGCGGGTGTGACGACCAACGAACTGGACCGCATCGCCCACGACCACATCGTGAACGTGCAGCAGGCCATCCCCGCGCCGCTGAACTACCAGCCCCCCGGCTACACGCCGTATCCGAAGTCGATCTGCACCTCGGTCAACCACGTGATCTGCCACGGCATCCCGAGCGACAAGGCGCTGAAGAACGGCGACATCGTCAACCTCGACATCACCGTCATCAAGGACGGCTGGCACGGCGACACCAGCCGCATGTTCATCGTCGGCGAAGGCTCGATCGCGGCCAAGCGGCTGTGCGCGGTGACGTATGACGCGATGTGGCA
>JBEANV010000037.1:0-3053 GCA_041165285.1 Pseudomonadota bacterium
GGGCCGCCAGAACAAGATGACGGGCGCTGCCGAGCAGTACCAGTACATCCTGCGCGACGAGTCGATGCACTGCAACTTCGGCATCGACCTGATCAACGCGCTGAAGATGGAGAACCCGCACTTGTGGACGGCCGAGTTCAAGGCCGAGATCATTGCGCTGTTCCACAAGGCGGTCGATCTGGAGTACGCCTACGCCGAGGACACCATGCCCCGCGGCGTGCTGGGCATGAACGCGGCGATGTTCAAGGGCTACCTGCGCTACATCGCCAACCGGCGCGCGGTGCAGATCGGTCTCGACGAGCTGTTCCCCGGTGAGGAAAACCCCTTCCCGTGGATGAGCGAGATGATCGATCTGAAGAAGGAACGGAACTTCTTCGAGACCCGCGTGATCGAGTACCAAACCGGCGGCGCGCTGTCCTGGGATTGATGAAACACCATCCCGTGCAGCCTGCCGCTCCCCCATTCAAGGCACCCGAACGTCTCCCGCAGACTGTTTCGCGGACCGAGGATCACCCGGAGCACCCTCAGGCGCCCGGGTGTGTTGTGTTCAAAATCATCCTCATCTAGGAGAACTGTGATGGCATCGAAGAAGACGGCTGCGGCCACCAAGGCTGTTGCGGCAACACCGGCCGCATCCCCTGCTGCCAAGCCCGCGAAAAAGGCCGCCAAGGCCGCTGCACCGGTTGAAGTCGTGGCGGCTGCTGTGGCTGCGCCGGCTCCGGCACCTGCTGCTGCGCCTGTGAAGAAGGCGGCCGTGAAGAAGGCTGCGCCGAAGAAGGCGGCGGCTCCGGTAGCCGCCACTCCGGCTCCTGCACCCGCTCCGGTCGCTGCGCCCGCCGCGCCGGCCAAGAAGGCCGCTGCGAAGAAGGCCCCGGCCAAGAAGGCCGCGGTGGCTGCACCCGCTCCGGCGCCAGTCGCCGCTGCGCCGGTGGCTGTGGCTGCACCTGCCGCTGCGCCGAAGAAGGCTGCCGCGAAGAAGAAGGCTGCACCGGTCGCTGCAGTGGCGGCTCCCGCCCCTGCGCCGGCACCCGCACCTGCGCCTGCTGCGGCACCGGCACCAGCCAAGACGGCTGCGAAGAAGCCTGCTGCCAAGAAAGCCGCAGCGGTCGCCGCCCCGGCACCCGCACCTGCGCCTGTGGAAGCACCGGCCCCCGCGCCGGTCGCCAAGCCGGCCAAGAAGGCTGCTGCACCGAAGAAGGCGGCCGCTGCCGTCAAGGAAGTCGCTGCTGCCAAGCCTGCCGCGAAGAAGACCGCCAAGAAGGCGGTTCCGGCCTCGGCGTCGTCCTCGACCGCCAAGACCACGCTCAGCCCGCAAGCCGCGTGGCCGTTCCCGACTGGCGAGAAGCCCTGAACCACCGCGTCGGCGTCCTGCGCCGTTGCGTCGAAAGCCCGGTTCGCGCCGGGCTTTTTTCATGGGGCACGCCCGATCATCAGGTCACTGGCAGGTGTAGCTGCTGGCCAGCTTCGCCGAACCCGTGCCGTTCCAGGTGGTCTTCTTCGGGTAGACGCACACGGGATAGCTGACGCTGCCATCGCGGGACGTGATCAGCATGTCCTCGGGCGCTACGCCGCGCTCCACCCAGTCCTGCAGCGCGCTGAACATCTGGTCCTGCGCACGGGTCGGGGTCTGGTTGGCGTTGCCGGGCAGCATCGGCATCGGGACCGTGTTGTTCTGGCCGCCGACGGTGTGCGCCCGGCCCTGCGAGCTGTGGGCCATGCCGGGCACCATGTACATGCGCAGGAACTTCTGCACTTCGGCATGGCCGCCCATCCGGGCCTGCACGCGGTCGAGGTAGTGGATGGCCGTGGCCGGCGGAATGGCGTCGTCGGCCAGGCCGTTGTACATCACCACCTTGCGCCCGAGGTCGCGCAGCTTGCGCAGGTCCGGGTTGTCGGTGGCGAGGTGGCCGAAGAGTTCCTGCTGGGCCACGCCCCGGTCCACGGCCTCGGCCAGACCGGCGTAGCTGAGCTGCGTCCAGCGGTTGCGCTCGGTCGTCGAGGTGTTGAGGATCGGTGCGGCACGGGTCACGCTGGCGTCGGCGGCGTAGCGCACGTCCTGCAGTGCCGTGGCCACGTTGTCGGTGCCGGCCCCGGTGGCCAGGCCGCCGATGCCAGTGCCGCGGGTGAAGGTCCACCAGAGCTGGCTGTCGCCAAGCGTCAACCCGCTGCGGGCGGCGGCGGTCTGGTTCGGGTCGAAGCGGCCGTCGCGGGTCGCGCCGTACCAGATCTTGTTGATGGTGTCGGCCTCCGGGCGGCTCAGGCACACGGCCGGGTCGGCGCCGCTGCCGGTCACGCCATCCCCCGCGACACCCGCACACAGCGCCGCCGCATCGCGGGCCGGGTTGTAGCTGCAACTGAAGGGGTCGAGCAGGAAGCCCAGCTTCGCCTGGTCGCACTGGGCGACGGCGCGGGCCGTGGCCTCGTTGAGCTTCCTGGCGAAGGCGGCCGCCCGTGGCTTGTCGGTGGCGTTGTAGCCCAGGTCGGTGTTCATGACCACCTGGGCGTACAGGCCGGTGGGTCCGAAGCTGGGGATGCTGAGGGCCGGCTGGGCGATCATGTAGCCGTCGTACAGCTCGGGGTACTCCTGCGCCACCTTCAGGCCCTGGCGCCCGCCCTGTGAATGACCGTCGTAGTAGGCGAACCGCTGGGCGCGGCCGTAGTAGAGCCGGACCAGCGCCTGGGTCTTGACCGCCTGCTCGACCATCGCGCGCCACGAGAAATCGCGGAAGCCTTCGCGGTTGATCTGGCCGTTGGAGAGGAAGGTGAACGAGCCGTCCTGCGACCAGGGCTGGCCGGCGTCGGTGGTGCCGACGGCGTAGCCCAGGTTGGCGTTGACGAGGGCGGGCACCTTGCTGCCGATCTGGTCGGGGACGCGGTGGCCGCCGCCGACCCAGCCGCCGCCGCCGTAGTTGCGGATGCGGTCGTTCCACTGCGCCGGGGCTGGCAGCCACACCTCGATGCCGATGCCTTCCGAGTACGAGCGGGCGGTCTTGTCCTTCTCGGCGGTGAAGCCGGGGCCGACCAGCAGCTTGACCAAGCACAGGTCCACGGCG
>JBEANV010000038.1:0-4122 GCA_041165285.1 Pseudomonadota bacterium
GCGCGCTACAACGAATCGACGCTGCTGAGCGCGATGGAAGGCGCCGGCAAGCTCATCGACGACGAGGAGTTCAAGGCGGCGATGCAGGAGAAGGGCCTGGGCACGCCGGCCACGCGCGCGGCCATCATCGAAGGCCTGATCCTGGAGAAGTACATCCTGCGCGACGGCCGGGATCTGGTGCCGACCGCCAAGGCCTTCCAGCTCATGACGCTGCTGCGCGGGCTGGCGGTGGAAGACCTGACCAAGCCCGAACTGACCGGCCAGTGGGAGCACCAGCTCAACCTGATGGAGAAGGGGCAGTTGAGCCGCGCCGACTTCATGCAGGGCATCGCCGACATGGCCCGCCGCGTCGTCACCAAGGCCAAGGAATACGACCGCGACACCATCCCCGGCGACTACGCGACGCTGGCCGCCCCGTGCCCGAACTGCGGCGGCGTGGTCAAGGAGAACTACCGCCGCTTCGCCTGCACCGGCGCGGACGGCCAAAGTGCCGGCTGCGGCTTCTCGATCGGCAAGATCCCCGGCGGGCGCAGCTTCGAGCTGCACGAAGCTGAGACCTTCCTCACTGACCACCGCATCGGGCCGCTGGAAGGGTTCCGCTCCAAGGCGGGCTGGCCCTTCACGGCCGAGCTGAAGCTGGTGCGCGACGAGGAGGCCGGCAACTGGAAGCTCGAATTCGATTTCGGCGATGACGCCAAGAAAGAAGCCGAAGAGGCCGAGGCCGTCGATTTCTCCGAGCAGGTGTCGCTGGGCCGCTGCCCGAAGTGCGGCAGCGCGGTGCATGAACATGGCACGAACTACGTCTGCGAGCACGCGGTCGGCACGACGGCGACCTGCGACTTCAAGACCGGCAAGGTCATCCTGCAGCAGCCCGTCACGCCCGAGCAGGTGACGCTGCTGCTGGCCAGCGGCAAGACCGCGCTGCTCGACGGCTTCGTGTCGAACAAGACCAAGCGCAAGTTCAAGGCCTTCCTGGTCTACGACAAGAAGGAAGGCAAGGTGGTGTTCGAGTTCGAGCCGCGCGCGGCCAAGGTGCCGGCGAAGAAGGCCGCCGCGAAGAAGGCGCCCGCCTGACCCTGCGGCAACCGCGTACGGCGACCGACCTGCCCCGCGTCTAAGCTCGGGGCATGTCGGTCGATCTCTTTCTGAAGCTGTTCACGCTGTTCGTTGTCGGTGGCATTGGCTATGGCGCGGCGCGTGCCGGCCTGACGGGTGGTGCGGTGGGGCTGCGCACCCTGTCGAACATCGGGTTCATGGTGTTCGTGCCGGGGTTGCTGTTCCGCACCACGGCAACGGTGAATCTGGCGGCGCTGCCGTGGCGGTTGCTGGCGGCGTTTTTCGTGCCGCTGCTGCTGTGGGCGCTGGGCGTGTGGGCCTGGCAGCGCTGGCACCGTGTGCCGGGGACGGATGATCCGGCGGCGCCTGCCATACGCGCGGTGACGCTGAGCTTCGGCAACACGGTGCAGCTCGGGTTGCCGTTCGCGGCAGCGTTGTTCGGCGAGGAGGGGCTGCGGCTGCACGTTGCGCTCGTCAGTCTGCACGCGCTGCTGCTGCTCAGTCCGTTCACCGTGCTGGCCGAGGCCGACCGCGCCCGCGCCGCCGCCCGCCACACCGGCGCACTGGCAATCGGCCAGACGCTGCTGACCATCGCGCGCCAGACGCTGATCCACCCGGTGGTGCTGCCAGTGCTGCTGGGCTTGGCGTGGAACCTGGGTGGGCTGGCGCTGCCGCAATGGCTCGACAGCGTGTTGCAGATGCTGGGGCAGGGCGCGGTGCCGCTGTGCCTGGTGCTGATCGGCGTGTCGCTCGACCAGTACGGGCTCGGGCCGCGCTGGTCTGCGGCGGCGGGGCTGGCGGCGCTCAAGCTCCTGCTGCTGCCGGCGCTGGTGGCCACGTCCGGCGTGCTGGTGTTCCACCTCGATGGTGTGGCGCTGTCGGTGCTGGTGATGGCGGCGGCGCTGCCCGCGGGCAGCAACGCGCTGCTGTTCGCGCAGCGCTACCGGGTGCTCGAAGGCGAGGCGAGCGCGGTGATCGTGCTGTCCACGGCCGGGTTCGCGCTGACAGCGCCGCTGTGGCTGAGTGCGCTGGCGTGGTGGCGCACGGTCGGCTGGTGACTGCCGGCCTGCGCAGGTCAGCGCAGGCGCTGGACTGGCGGGCGCAGCGGGGCCGGGTCGATCGGGGACTCGCGCAGCCACTGCAGGAAGGGCTCCAGCGGCAGCACCGCAAACGGCAGCCGCTCGTGCATGGCCAGCAGTGCGGCGTCGCTGCTCACCAGCACGTGGGCCTGTCCGGCCATTGCCAGCTGCACGAAGGCCAGGCCCGTCGGTTCGGCTCCGGCCGAAGGCACACGCACCTTGAGCACATAGGGCAGGTACTCGCCGAGCATCTGCTGCTGTTCGGCCATGCTGAAGCCGAGTTGCGCCTCGCCCAGGTGGCGGGTCAGGTCCATCAGCGTGTTGCGGCACACCATGGGCCGGCAGAAGCCGTGGCGCCAGGCCCGCCGCAGCCGCGCTGCCGTCGGGCCGCCAAACACCAGCGCCGAGGCCACCACGGCGGTGTCGAGCACGACCCGTGGCGGGCGGCCGTTCAGGTCCAGTGCGGGCGCGCGGGAACACGGCAGCGCGAGCGCCGGTGCGGGATGGGTGTGGCGGGTGAGGGCAGACATGCGGTGTCCATGATCGCCGCGTGCCGGTGGTGCCGGAACCCTTGCCCGCCCTCCAACCGGGGTGCTTGTGCGAACATACCCGGGTTTTATCTGCATTTCAGGGCATCAGCATGGAACTAGAACTGCCGGAAGGCGTGCGGCGTGTGCGCGCGGTGCTGGCCGACCGTGGACATTCCCACGCCCCGACGCTGCTGGACGTGGCCGCCCGCACCGCCCAGGAGGCCGCCGATGCGCTCGGTGTGCAGCTCGGGCAGATTGCCAAGAGCGTCATCTTCCGGCGGCGCGCCGATGAGGTCGCCGTGCTGGTCGTGACCTCGGGCGATCGCCGGGTCGACGAGCGCCTGGTCGCTGCCCAGGTGGGGCCGATCGGTCGCGCCGACGCCGACTTCGTGAAGGCGCGCACCGGGTTTTCCATCGGCGGTGTCTCGCCAGTGGGGCACCGCACGGCACCGGTCGTGCTCATCGACCGTGCGTTGTTTCGCTTCGCGCGGATCTGGGCCGCGGCAGGGCATCCCAACGCGGTATTCCCCCTCGCTCCGGCCGAACTGGTGGCACTGACCGACGGGGCTCTGGTGGCCGATGTCACGCAGACCGTGTTGCTGACCCCCGCCGCCGCGCTGGCCACGCGCCCGAAGAGCCCGTGCGTCAACACCTGCCGCATGGACCCGGACACGGGCTGGTGCCTCGGCTGCGCCCGCACGATCGCCGAGATCGCCGCCTGGTCGACCTTGTCGGAGGCTGAGCGTGAACCGATCTGGGCCGCACTGCCGAGTCGCCGAAGCGCCACGAAAATTGACATTCGTCACCGTCAGGATTAACCCTTGCTCAGTGATCTAATCCCTTTATTTTTCGCATCATGAAATAAAGAGCGCGGGTTGTTGTTGATTCTGTAAGGTTGTGTTGGCTATCTGTCAGGGAATGGTCAGAGGCCGGTTCGACAGTCGGCCCCATGCGCCGTGGTCGCGGCGCTGATTTTCTGGTCGAGGAGACAAACACATGTCCAGCATTCCCGCGAACGCTCGGGCCGCCGATTCGCCGATGACAGCAGAGGAGAGGAAGGTCATCTTCGCCTCGTCGCTCGGCACCGTTTTCGAGTGGTACGACTTCTATCTGTACGGATCGCTTGCCGCGATCATCGCCAAGCAATTCTTCAGCGGCCTGGATCCGTCCGCCGCGTTCATCTTTGCGCTGCTGGCCTTTGCCGCTGGCTTCATCGTGCGCCCGTTTGGTGCGCTGGTGTTCGGTCGCCTCGGCGACATGATCGGCCGGAAGTACACCTTCCTGGTCACCATCATGATCATGGGCCTGGCGACGTTCATCGTCGGCGTGCTGCCCAACTACGCTTCGATCGGTGTCGCCGCTCCGGTGATCCTGATCTCGCTGCGCATGCTGCAGGGCCTGGCGCTCGGCGGTGAGTACGGCGGTGCTGCAACCTACGTGGCCGAACACGCCCCGCA
>JBEANV010000039.1:0-3073 GCA_041165285.1 Pseudomonadota bacterium
GAAGGCCGCCTGCTCACCGGCCGCGACACCCCCGACGCCATCGCCGACTTCTACCTCGAACGCGGCGCCCGTGCCGTGGTCGTCAAGCTCGGCGCCGACGGCGCGCACGTCCGCACCGCCGAGGGCGAGTCGCTGCACGTCCCCGGCGAGGTCGTCCCGGTCATCGTGGACACCGTCGGCGCGGGCGATGCCTTCGCCGTGGGCATCATCAGCGCCCGGCTCGAAGGCCGCTCCTGGCCCGATGCGCTGCGGCGGGCGAACTGGATCGCCTCGCGGGCGCTGCAAGTGGTCGGCGACATGGAAGGGCTGCCGCTGCGCCATGAACTGCCCACCGCGTACTGAACTGCAACTGGACCCACCCATGCTCACCGTCATCTGCGAAACCCCCGGCCTGCTGCGTGCCGAAGAACGCCCCCGGCCCGTCCGCGCCGCCGACGAGGTGCTGGTGCGCGTCAAGCGCGTCGGCGTGTGCGGCACTGACCTGCACATCTACACCGGCAAGCAGCCCTACCTCAGCTACCCCCGCGTCATGGGCCACGAACTCTCCGGCCTCGTCGAGGAGGCCCCCGAGGGCAGCGCGCTGGTGAACGGCGATGTCGTCTACGTGATGCCGTACCTGTCGTGCGGCCACTGCATCGCCTGCCGTGCTGGCAAGACCAATTGCTGCACGCGCATCCAGGTGCTAGGTGTCCACCGCGACGGCGCCTTCACCGAGTACCTGAGCGTGCCGCAAGCCTTCGTCCACCGCGCCGATGGCGTGACGCTGGACCAGGCGGCGATGGTCGAATTCCTCGCCATCGGCGCACACGCCGTGCGTCGCGCCAACGTGCAGGCGGGGCAGCGTGTGCTGGTCGTCGGCGCCGGCCCGATCGGCATGGCGGCGATGATCTTCGCGGGGCTGCGCGGCGCGACCGTCACCGCGCTCGACGGGCGACAGGACCGGCTCGACTTCTGCCGCGACACCTTGGGCATGGCGGCCACGGTCGCCCTCGGGGAGCAGGACGAGGCGCAGCTCGCCGCGCTGACCGATGGCGAGTTCTTCGACACGGTGTTCGACGCCACCGGCAATCCGCAGGCAATGGAGCGCGGTTTCCGCTTCGTCGCGCACGGGGGCACCTACGTGCTGATCTCGATCGTCGGCGCCAACATCACCTTCTCTGACCCCGAGTTCCACAAGCGCGAAACCACGCTGCTGGCCAGCCGCAACGCGACCACCGAGGACTTCGAGACCGTGCTGCAGGCGATGCGCGCTGGCCTGATCCCGTCGGCGCTGAACACGCACCGCATGCCGCTGTCGCGCGTGCCAACCGACTTCGCCGGTTTGCTGGACCCTGCAGCTGGGGTGATCAAGGCCATCGTGGAGTGCTGACGCCGCGCAGGCGCCCGGCTCACTCCGCTGGCATCGCCTGCCCGTCCTTCAGGCGGAGCCAGCCGCGTGCGATCCGGTAGATCGCCCACACGCCGAGCAGGAACATGCCCAGCGGCAGCGTCGCGAAACCGACCAGCACCGCCATCAGCGGGATCGACACCACCAGCACCAGCAGCGACCAGACCAGCGCGATCCAGAAGGTGCGGATCACCCAGTCGATGTGCGAGGACATCCAGGTGTTGGCCACCTTGCTGCGTTCGATGTAGCTCAGCACCACCGCGATGATCGATGGCCAGCCGAACAGGAACGAGCCGACCACCGTGGCCGCGCCGAACGCGCCCAGGCCGAGTCCGAGCGCGTGCAGCGCATAGATGATGTGCAACATGCGCTGCGAGCTGCGCAGCTCGTCGTCCTGGATGATCACGTTGTTCATGGCTGGAGTCTCCGATGCCGGCGATGGGCTGATGGGTGTGAAAACTTTAACGCAATCGGCCGGGTTCAGCGGTGGACATCGAACAGCGCTGCGCCCTTCTTCAGCGCGCTCCTGGCGAGCACGCTGCGGTGGATTTCGGACGTGCCGTCGAAGATGCGGTAGATGCGGGCGTCGCGGTAGTAACGCTCGATCGGCAGCTCCTTGCAGAAGCCCATGCCGCCGAAGATCTGCACGGCCCGGTCCACCACGCGGCCCAGCATCTCGGCCGCGTAGACCTTCACCATCGCGATCTGCTCGCGGGCGTCGAAGCCTTGGTCGAGCATCCACGCCGCCTGGTAGACCATCCAGCGCGCCGCGTTGATCTCGATGACGCTGTCGGCGAGCTGCTGCTGGACCATCTGGAAGTCGCCGATGCGGGTGCCGAACTGCTGGCGCTCGCGGGCGTAGTCCACCATCCGCTCGCAGACGTGGCTGGCCTTGCCCACTGCCCGCGCCCCGACCTGTGCCAGCCGCACCACGTTGAGCGCGCCCATCGCCAGCTTGAAGCCCTGGCCCTCGCCGCCCAGCAGCGCCAGTGGCTCCAGTGGCACGTTGTCGAAGAAGAGTTCGACGTGTGGCGTGCCGCGCAGGCCCATCATCTGCTGGTCCTTGCCCACGGTGAAACCGGGCAGGCCCTTGTCCACCATGAACATGGAAATCTCCTTGCCGCCCGCCTCACCGGTCTTGGCCGAGACGAGGAAGAAGTCGCTCCACAGGCCATCGCTGATGAAGTGCTTGCTGCCGTTGAGCACCCAGCCCCCACCAGCAGACCCGGTGCGCTTGGCGTGGGTGCGGATGCCGGCCGCGTCGGATCCGGCGCCCGGCTCGGTGATGGCGATGGCGCAGGTGCGCTCGCCCGCCACGGTCGGCGTCAGCCAGCGTTCGACCTGCGCGCCCTGGCAGTGCAGCAGCGGCTCGTAGACGTTGCCGAAGGCGCGCCGGATCAGGTAGTCGCTCGTGTGGCCGAACTGCTCCTCGCACAGGATGCGGTCCAGGTTCGACAGCCCGCCGCCGCCCAGCGCCTCGGGCATGTTCAGCGCGTACAGCCCTAGCGAGCGGGCCTTGTCGTGGAGGGCGCGGGCGGTGGTGTCATCGAGCTGGCCGTCGTGTTCCAGCCGGTCCTCCAGCGGGCGGAGTTCCTCTCGGATGAAACGGCGCACCGTCTCGATGAGCATCTTCTGGTCGTCTTGGAGCGTGAAGTCCATGGTCGGTGTGGTGCAGCGCAGCTTGTG
>JBEANV010000040.1:0-7534 GCA_041165285.1 Pseudomonadota bacterium
GCGGAGTACCTGAAGAAGTACGACCAGACCGCCGAACTCTTCGGCAAGGTGTCGGTGAAGGCGCGCCGCCACGCCGGGCGCAATCCCTACGCCTTGTTCACCACACCGCTGACACTCGACGAGGTGATGAACGCGCCGCACATCTTCGGCCCGCTGACCCGCCTGATGTGCTGCCCGCCGACCTGTGGCGCCGCTGCCGTGGTGGTCGTGTCGGAGGACTACGCCCGCCGCAAGGGCCTGAAGACCGACGTGACGCTGGCCGGCATCGCGCTCGTCACCGACCAGCGCGACAGCTTCGAGTCGGGCAGCATGATCAACGTCGTCGGCGCTGGTCAGACGCGCCGGGCTGCGCAGCAAGCCTACGCGCAAGCCGGCATCACCGCCGCCGACATCGACGTGGTCGAACTGCACGACTGCTACGCCAGCAATGAAGTCATCAGCTACGAGGCGCTGGGCCTGTGTCCGGAGGGCGGTGCGGCCAAGTTCATCGCGGACGGCGACAACACCTATGGCGGCCGCGTGGTGACCAACCCCTCGGGTGGTCTGCTGTCCAAGGGACACCCGCTGGGCGCCACCGGCCTGGCGCAGATCACCGAACTCACCTGGCACCTGCGGGGCACGGCGGGCGACCGACAAGTCCCCGGCGCCAAAGTGGCCGTGCAGCACAACGTCGGACTGGGTGGCGCCTGCGTCGTCTCGGTCCTCACGCGCTGAGCCCCGGCACATCCCCTCACGTACATCGCTCACCTTCAGGAGACGAGACCATGGTCAAGCCTGACTACCCCATCTACGACGCGGACCAGCACTACTACGAGCCGCCCGACGCCTTCCTGCGCTACCTGCCGAAGGAATTCCGCCGCGACTTCCAGTACGTGCAGGTCAACGGTCGCACCAAGCTGGCGGTGGCCGGCGTCATCACCGACTACATCCCCAACCCGACCTTCGAAGTCGTGGCTGAAGTCGGCTCGCACGAGGGCTGGTACCGTGGTGACAACCCGAAGGGGCTGTCCCTGCGCGAGTACGGCGGCGCGCCCGTGCCGACGCGGGCCGCTTTCCACAACGGTGCAGCGCACCTGAAGATGCTGGACGAGGAAGGGATTCACGCCTCGATCCTCCTGCCCACGCTGGCCTCGGTGATCGAGGAGCGGCTCGCGCACAAGCCCGAAGTGATCCAGGCACTGTTCAACTCGCTGAACCGCTGGGTGGCCGACGAATACGGTTTCGACAATGGTCGCCAGTTCCCCGTAGGCGCCATCAATCTGTCGGACATCGACGCTGCGTGCAAGGAGCTGGACTTCCTGCTCAAGGCGGGCGCACGCAGCGTGCTGATCCGCCCGGCTCCGGTGGCCGGTCTGCGCGGCAGCCGCTCGCATGCGCTGCCGGAGTTCGACCCGTTCTGGGCGCGTGTCAACGAGGCCCGGATCTTTGTGGCGCACCACGTATCGGATTCGGGCTACGACAGCATCTACCGCCGGTGGACCGAAGGCGGCAAGGGCGAATGGCGCCCGTTCGAGAAGGATCCTTTCGGTGAAATGCTCGACTGGATGGGTCGCGCCATCAGCGACACGCTGTCGGCACTGGTCTGCCACGGGGTCTTCGACCGCTTCCCCGATGTCCGGGTGGCCGTGCTCGAAAACGGAGCCTCGTGGCTGGAGCCGCTGCTCGGGCGCTTCGAGCACGTCTATTCCAAGATGCCGCAGACCTTCAAGTGCGACCCGGTCGAGTCCTTCCGCAAGCATGTGTTCGTCGCGCCGTTCTATGAAGACCCGGTGGAGAAGGTCGCTGAGCTGATGGGTGCAGACCGCGTGCTGTTCGGCAGCGACTGGCCGCATCCGGAGGGCCTGAAGAAGCCGCTGTCGTTCTTCAACGACATCGCCACCCTGAGCGCGGCAGACCAGAAGCTGGTCATGCACAGCAATCTCAAGGGGCTGTTCGAAGGTGCCCGCAATTAATTGAAGGGCAGCGGGCGTGGGGGATGCGCGAAGCGCTCCCGCAGCGCTGTCTTGGACACCTTGTTCAGCGAGGCCAGGCGAGGCAGCGTGTCCACCACCTCCAGCTGCTCGGGAATCTTCTGGCGCATGACCTGTGCGGAGATGAACCAGGCGACCATCTCGGCAAAGCTCAGACGGTCGCCGGCCTGCCGCAGCTCGACGACGGCACACACGCGCTCGCCCCGCTCGGCGTCAGGCAGGCCGATCACCGCCACGGCACCGACCTTGGGATGGCGCGACAGCACGTCCTCGACCTCCCGGGCCGAAATGTTCTCGCCTTTGCGGATGATGATGTCCTTGAGCCGGCCGGTCACCGCCAGGTGGCCATCGGGTCTGAGCCGGCCGAGGTCACCGGTCCGGAACCAGCCGTTTTCGTCGAAGGCCTGTGCGTTCAGGGTCGGGTCGGTGTAGCCCTTGAAGAGGCCGGGGCCGCGCAGCCGGATTTCGCCTTCGGTGCCTGTCGCCACGGTGCGGCCTTCGGCGTCGGTCAGCCGGACTTCGAAGGCGTCGCACACGGCGCCGTCGCTCCAGGCCAGTTGCTCCGGCGTGTCGTCCACCCGCCCGGCGGAGACCAGCGGTGCCTCCGTCATGCCATAGGCGTGGGCGAGTACACAGCCCAGTTCGGCTTGCACGCGGGCGACCAGATCGGGGGGCTTGGGTGCGCCGCCGCCGGCCAGCAGACGCAAGCGCGGCATCAACAGCGGCCCCGGCGAGCGGCCCTGTTCCCCAAGAAAGGCCTGGTAGTGCGCGGTGCTGCCCCCAGAGAGGCTGACGCCGTGCCGCGCGAAGACCTGGACCGCCTCGGCAATCTGGAAGCGCGGCAACAACACGACACTGGCGCCACTGGCGGCGAGCATCGCGGTGTACATGGCTCCGCCGATGTGGGCGATGGGATAGGCGATGGTGCCGACATCCTCCGGTTGCGCCGCCATGGCCAGCGCGAGGTTGCGGCCGGCCCGCAGCACCGATTCATCGGTGTGGCGCACGCCCTTGGGCTCGGAGGTCGTGCCCGATGTCGCGTACAGCCAGCGCACCGTGTGGTGGTCGGCAGGCGGTGGAGGCAGATCAGACGGATCAGCTTGGGGCAGTGGTTCACCCAGGCACAGCAGCTTGGCGGGCTGCTGCATCTGCGCAAGCAGGGCGGGCGCCTGCCGGTCGAGGCCGGTCAGATCCCCGTCGAGCACCACATGGAATGCCGGCTGGTTGCGGCGCAGCACCGCCAGGGTTTCCGCCGCACCGTAGACCGAAATCAAGGGGCTCTGGACCGCACCGATCCGCGCCAGTGCCAACTGGAGCACGAAGGACGGCAGACCGGTAGGGAGCTGCCAGGACACCACGGCGCCCGGCGTCACGCCCTGGGCCGAGAGCCAGGCGGCCAGACCTTCCGCCTGTGCGTGGACTTGCGCCCAGCTCAGTGCAACGCCGCTCAGCCCGTCCACCACGAGGGGTGCCGCGCCGGCCGCAACGGCCCGGCGCTCGAAGGCCATCCAGAAGGACGTTTCGACCACCGGCATCCGGGTGTCCATCAGAGGCTGCTGACGAGTTCGGGCACCGCGGCGAACAGGTCCGCCTCCAGCCCATAGTCGGCCACGCTGAAAATCGGTGCCTCCGGATCCTTGTTGATGGCCACGATGACCTTGGAGTCCTTCATGCCGGCCAGATGCTGGATGGCACCACTGATGCCGCAGGCCACGTACAACTGCGGGGCGACGATCTTGCCGGTCTGGCCCACCTGCCAGTCGTTGGGGGCGTAGCCCGCATCGACGGCGGCGCGGCTGGCACCCAGTGCAGCGCCCAGCTTGTCGGCGAGTGGGGCCAGCACCGCGGTGAACTTCTCGCTGCTCCCCAGCGCACGCCCCCCGCTGACGATGATCTTGGCTGCCGTGAGTTCGGGGCGGTCGCTTCTGGCGATCTCGCTGCCCACGAAATGGCTGCTGCCGCTGTCGGCCACAGCGGCCAGGCTTTCCACGGGGGCATGGCCACCAGTGGCGGCCGTGGCGTCAAAGCCGGTGGAGCGCACGGTGAGCACCTTGATGGCGTCGGTGCTCTGCACGGTCGCGATGGCGTTGCCGGCGTAGATCGGTCGCTCGAAGGTGTCGGCGCTGACGATCCGGGTGACGTCGCTGATCTGCGCCACGTCCAGCAGGGCCGCCACACGCGGCGCCACGTTCTTGCCTGCGGCCGTGGCCGGGAAGAGGATGTGGCTGTAGTGCGCGGCCACCGCCAGCACCTGGGCGGCCACGTTCTCGGCCAGACCGTGGCCGAGGACTGCCGCATCCGCATGCAGCACCTTGGCCACGCCGGCGATCTGCGCTGCCGCAGCGGCAGCCGCGCCGGCCTCGGCACCGGCGACCAGCACATGCACCTCACCGCCACAGGCCAGGGCCGCCGTCACGGTGTTGAGGGTGGCGCCCTTGAGGGAGGCGTTGTCGTGTTCGGCCACGACGAGGACCGTTGCGGGGGCTGCCATGTCAGATCACCTTCGCTTCGTTCTTGAGTTTCGCAAGCAGGGTTGCCACGTCGGGCACCTTCACACCGGCCCCGCGCTTGGGCGGCTCGGCGACCTTGAGCGTCTTGATGCGGCTGGTGACGTCCACGCCCAGATCGGCCGGCTTGAGGACTTCCAGCGGTTTCTTCTTCGCCTTCATGATGTTGGGCAGGGTCACGTAGCGCGGCTCATTCAAGCGCAGGTCGGTGGTGACCACGGCAGGCAGCCGGACCTTCAGGGTTTCCAGACCGCCGTCCACTTCACGCGTCACGGAGGCAAACCCGTCCGCGACCTCGACCTTCGAGGCAAACGTGGCCTGCGGCAGGTTGCCCAGCGCAGCCAGCATCTGGCCGGTCTGGTTGCAGTCATCGTCGATGGCCTGCTTGCCCAGGATCACGAGCCCCGGCTGCTCCCGGGCCACCAGCGCCTTCAGCAACTTGGCCACGGCCAGCGGTTGCAGTGCATCGGCACACTCGACCAGGATGGCCCGGTCCGCGCCGATGGCCATCGCCGTGCGCAGGGTTTCCTGGCACTGCGCGACGCCGCAGGAGACGACGACGACCTCGGTGGCCACGCCTTTTTCCCGCAGGCGAACCGCCTCTTCGACGGCAATCTCGTCGAACGGGTTCATGCTCATCTTCACGTTGGCCAGGTCCACACCCGTGCCATCGCTCTTCACCCGCACCTTGACGTTGTAGTCAACGACACGTTTTACAGCCACCAAAACTTTCAAAACAGGCTCCTTGCGAAATTTGATCTCTGATGCAGGGCTAGGCACGCAGACCGATGCGGCCGTTGTTCATCACCAGCACGCCACGTTCGACCACCCAGACGCGGAAGCGCACGCACTGCGGCTCCAGCCACATTTCGGTTTTCAGCGTCTCGCCGGGATAGACCGGTGCGCTGAAGCGTCCGAAGATCGAGGCCACGCGGTGGGTGTCGCAGTTCAGGGCACTGCGCAGCACGGCGCGCACGGCGACGCCCCAGGTGGCCAGGCCATGCAGGATGGGTCGGGCAAAGCCAGCCGCATGCGCGACGGCCGGATCGGCATGCAGCGGGTTCCAGTCGGCGTTGAGCCGGTACACCAGGGCCATGTTGGCGGGCGTCTGGAGTTCGCACACCTGATCGGGTTGGCGTGCCGGCATCGCTGGCGGTGCCGAAGACGGGCCCGTGGGTCCACCGAAACCGCCATCTCCACGGGCAAGCATGACTTGCGTGATGGTGCACAGTGGCTCGCCGCTGGCACGGTCGAGGATGCGCCGCTCGCAGGTGATGAGCGCACCCTTGTCCTTGCCCTTGTCGATGGCGCTCACCACGCTGGACAGACCGACCACCTCGGCCTCTGGCGGCAGGGGGCGGTGCAATTCGAGGCCCTGTTCGGCATGCACGATGCGCACCCAGTCCAGGCCGGTGTCCAGCGTTCTGGGCCAGTAGCCGGGGTGGGCCAGGATCACGCCCATCGACGGGGCCACCTTCTGGCCGCCCGCATGGCCTTCGTACACGAAGGGCAGTTCGGCTGCATCGAGTGGGTCGGTGCCGTAGCCGAGGCTCACGGCATAGAGCAGCGCTTCCTTGTGCGTGTAGCGCTGGTGGGTGTCGGGGATGCGCAGCGCGAGCAGGCGCTCCAGGTCGATTGCCATGGTTGGTCCTCAGATGCCGCGGAAAACGGGGGGCCGCTTTTCGAGGAACGCGGCCACGGCCTCGCGGTGGTCCTGCGTCAGGTACAGCGCGGCCTGGTTGTCCATCTCGTAGTTCAGCGCGTCGTCGAGCGAGTTGATGCCCCGCGCATAGGCCGCCTTGACCAGCGCGGCGGCGATCGGCGCATGCACCGACATCTCGGTGGCGATCTCGAGCGCCCGTGCCGTGGTGGAGCCCGGCTCGGCCAGTTCATCGGCCACGCCCAGACGCAAGGCCTCTTCCGCAGCGACCGGACGGGCGGTCAGCAGCAACCGCTTGGCCTGTGCCAGCCCGACACGCTGTGGCAGCGACCACATCAAGCCCAGGTCCGGCAGCAGGCTGACCTTGGCGAAGGAGGACACGAACTTCGCGGCGGACGAGGCCACCACGAGATCGCAGGCCATCGCCAGCGAGAAGCCAGCTCCGGCGGCGTAGCCTTCCACGGCGGCCACCACGGGCTTGCCCATTCCGGTGACCAGCTTGACCACCCGGTGCGCGATGACCATGCGCTCGCGGCCGACCGGCAGCGGGCGCTCGGCCGACATGCCCGAGACATCGCCGCCGGAGCAGAAATGTCCTTCGGCGCCGGTGATCACCAGCGCACGCACGTCGTTGTCGCAGCGCAGTGCTTCCAGCACATCGGCCAGGCGCAGCAGCAGATCCCGCGACATCGCGTTGCGGGACTTGGGATTGTTGAGTGTCACCAGCGCGCAGGCTTCCCGGCGCTCCACCAGGACGAGATCGTTGTTCATGGCGTGTCTCCTCTTCGGGCCAGCAGTGCTTGCAGGATGCCCACCAGGGCTTGCGGCTGGTCAAACATCAGGTGGTGTCCACCACCGGGGATGACGATGGGTCCGATGCCCCGGGGCAGGTGGGCGACGATGCGCCTGGCCAGCGCCGGGCTCACGATGGCGCTGTCACCACCATAGAGGTAATGCACGGGGCAGCGCACCTGCGACAGCAGCGTCGGTCCATCGGGTTCGTTCGCGGTACCGCGTGGCATGTCCGGGTCGAACTTCCAGGTCCAGCCCCCTTCGGTGGCCCGCACCGAGTGCCGCGCGATGTGCCGGACGACCCAAGGGCAGGCCTCACGCTGCTCGGGCAGCAGGCGGTACCGCGAGAGGGCTGTCTCCAGGTCCGGGTAGACACGGTCGCCGCGCAAGCCCTCAGGTTCGGTGGGATGGATCTGGTCGTCGAACAGCGGGTAGCTGTCAATGGCCACCAGATGGTCGAACCAGTCGGGCGCGCGCCCGGCTGCGGCCAGTGCACGCAGGCCGCCATTGCTGTGACCAATCACCGTCAGACCGCGCAGGTGCATGGCCTGTACAAAACCGATGATGTCCACCGCACCGACCTCTTTCGGGTACACGGTGCGCCG
>JBEANV010000041.1:0-4461 GCA_041165285.1 Pseudomonadota bacterium
CGGCGATGGAGAAGCCGATGCGGTCCGGCGCGCCGAGCAGATTGGCCGTCTGGTTGGCGGCCAGCAGCGCCTCGCGCAGGCTGATGCGACCGTCGGCACCCGCCGAGCTGTTCAGCGCCTCGATCGAGGAGGTGTCGCCATCGACGGTGTCGGCCGTGGTCGTCACCACCAGCACGTTCGATACATCGGTGACGGTCACGGCGATCGCCTGCGTATCGGTGAGCACGCCGTCGCTGACCTGCACCACCACGTCGTAGACGTTGTCGGCGTTGGCATCCAGCGGCGCTTCGTGGTCAGGTGCAGCGACGAAGCGCAGCGCGCCGGTGCTGGCGTCAATGGCAAACAGGGCGGCGTCCGCCCCGCCCGCGAGGCTGTACTGGAGCGAAGCCCCTCCCAGGTCCACATCGCTGGCCACCACGGTCGCCACGGCGGTCGTGTTTTCGGCCAGGCTGACACTGCCGCTGGCGGCAGCACCCAGACTCGTGATCACCGGTGCGTCGTTCACGGGCGTCACCGCCAGGCTGCCGATGACGGGCGCGATGCTGCCGCCGTCACCGTCGCTGAGGTCGATCTGCACGGTGCGGGTGCTGTTGCCGGGGTCGTCGCTGGTGTTGCGGTAGGTGATGTTGCGCAGCAGGGCCTGCACGGCCGTTGGCGTGGCGTTGGCGTTCAGGGAGACCTGCAACGGCGTGCTGCCAGTGACTGGCCCGGTGTAGGTGCCGATGGTCACCCCCCCGAACAGCACCTCCAACCCGCCGGGGCCGCCCAGACCGATCTGGCCAGCCCCCGTGCCCTGGTCGCGGATGGCAAGTTCATCGCTGGCAGTGCCGTTGGCCGTGATCGCGTAGGTGAGGACGCCCCCGCCAAAATCCGCCGAATCGGCGTCAGAGACGGCAGCACCCGCGTCAAAGACCACCGGATCGTTTTCCACATACGTGCCACTGGACGCCGACACGGTGAGCACCGGGGCATCGTTGGCCTGCGTGATCGCCACGGTGGAGTGGCCGGTACCGGTCAGCGGGCCGCCCGTTCCCTGGGCGGCCGCGCTGTTGCCGTCGAGGAAACGCCAGTCGATCTGCACGGTCCCGGGCGGCGTGTCGCTGCTGTTGGCGTAGGCAATCTGTTGCAGGGCGGCGTTCACCAGGGCGTTTGTCGCGCTGGCATCGAACGTCAGCACCAGCGTGCCGGCCGAGTTCGCCGTGACTGTGCCGATCGACGTGCCGCCCACCACGAGCGGGCCGCCTTCGGTCAGCGGGGCCAGCGTGCCGGTGGCGCTGAACTGGTCCTGCGCGCTGGCGCCGCCGTTGCGGGCCAGCGTGAGCGTGGCACCGCTGAAATTATTGCCCGCACCTTCACCCAGTTCGAGATCGAAAACCCGGGCACTGCCACCCAGCAACACGGCAGGAGCGTCCTCGGTGAACACCGCCGCTGCATCGACCGCCACCACACGGACATCGTCGATCAGCAGGCCACCACCGTCACCGGTCGCACGCGCACTGCCAGACTGCGAACCCAGCGACGAGATGCGCAAGGTCGTCGCAGCGGACGTGGCGGTGAAGACCGCCGCGTGCGAAGCCCAGCTGGAGCCGGTCGTGAACCGGCCGACCTCGACACCGTCGATGCTGAGTTGGCCCATGTCGAGCACATTGACATCCGCCCGGGTGACCGCCGACAGGCTGAACACATAGGTCCGGCCGATCTCGGTCGCGATCACCTGTTCCACGTAGCTGGGCGTCCCGGTGGACGACCAGCCCTCGACTTCGGCGAATTCGCGCCCAGCCGGCGGTGCCGCCACACCGTAAGCCGCAGGGCTGATGGAAGTTTCTACGCCGGCGTTGCCCGTCCACGCCCCGCCGCCGCCCTCGAACGAGCCGTCCACGACGAGGTTCGTGGCGCCCAGCGCGAGCACCGGAGCGTCGTTCACTGCCGTGACATGGAAGGTGAGCGTGTTCGGCGCGGGATCGGTGTTGGTGCCGCCGTTGGTCGTGCCGCCATCGTCGATCACCTGGAAGGAAAACGCCGCAAACGCAGCGCCGTTCCGGTCGGGGTTGGGGATGAAGCGCAGGCTGGCGAGATCCGCCACCGCCACGACTTGACCCAAGGCCACATCGACCCCGGCCAGCTGGAGCACACCGGCCGACGGCAGCGTCGTCACCTTGACCGACTGCAAGGCATGGCCATCGACATCGGAAAAGCCGAAATCCGCGGGCACGAACGCCTGGCTCGCATCCTCGGCGAGGGTGAAGCTGCGGTCTGCCCCCGTGGGTGCGTCGTTGCGGGCAGCGACCGCCACCGTGACGCTGCCGGCCACGCTCAGGGTGCCGCCCGTGCCTTGTGCGCCGGTGTTGCCATCGCCGAAGGTCCAGTCGATCAGCACGCTGGCCGGCGGCGTGTCGCTGCTGGTGGCATAGGCGATCTGCTGCAGGGCGGCGTTCACCAGCGCCTGCGTGGCGCCGGCATCGAATGTGAGCAACAGGGTGCCGGCGGAGTTCAGCGTGACCGTGCCAATGGCGGTGCCACCAACCACCAGGCTGCCGCCTTCGGTCAGGGCGCCGAGCGTGCCGGCAGAGACGAACTGGTCTTGTGCATCGGCCCCACCACGGCGGGCCAGCGTGAGACGGGCGCCGCTGTAGTTGTCGGCCGCTGCCAGCTCGGGATCGACGATCTGCACGTCGGCGTCCAGCACCGCTGCAGCGCCGTCTTCGGCGTGGGTCGGGGTGGCATCGAGACCGGTGAACACGGGTGCGTCGTTGACGCTGCCCACCGCCACGGTGGTGTCGCTGGCATTGCTGGCGCCGCCATCGCCATCGGTCACCACGAAGCGCACCGTGCGCGGGCCGGCCATGGGCGACGCCGTGTCGGTGTTGGTGTAGATGGTCACGCGCATCAGCGCCTGCACCGCAGCCAGGCTGGCGTTGGCATTGAAGCTGACCACGAGATCCACGCCACCACTGCCGCCGGTGAACGTGCCGATGCTGGAGCCGCCGAACGTGAGGGTCGCTCCCGACACGCCGATCTGGGACGGCCCGCTGCCCTGGTGGACGAAGCCCAGCACGTCCTGCCCCGGCACCCCGCCTGCGGCCAGCGAGACCGTGAGCGTGCCGCCGTCGAAATCCGCCGAATCAATGTCGGACAGCGCCAGCAGGGGGTCGGCGACGGGCACAGGACCGTCGCCCTCGGTGTAGACCGCGCCAGCGTCTACCGCCGTGACCGTGGGCGCGGAGTTGACCGAGGTAACGGCCACGGCCGTGCTGGCGCTGGCCGACCGTGCGCCGCCGCTGCCCTGCGCACCGGTGTTGCCGTCGCTGAAGAGCCAGTCGATCTGGACGCTGCCCGGGGGCGTAGTGCTGTTGTTGGCATAGGCGATCTGCTGCAGGGCCGCGTTCACCAGCGCGCTCGTGGCACTGCCGTTGAAGCTCAGCGCCAGCGTGCCGGCGGCGTTGGCCGTGACGGTGCCGATGGTGGTGCCGCCCACCACCAGTGCCCCGCCCGGCGTGAGGGCGGCGAGCGTGCCGGTGGCGCTGAACACATCCTGGCTGCTCGCGCCGCCATTGCGCGCCAGCGTGAGGGTGGTGCCACTGAAGTTGTTGGCGGCGACCAGCTCGGCGTCGGACACCAGCAGACCGCTGTCGAGCACGGCCGCTGCACCACCCTCCGTGTAGGTCGCGGCTCCGCCTGACGCCGTGAGCACGGGTGCATCGTTGACCGGCACCACGGCCATGCTGACCACCGCGGGCGCACTGGTGCCGCCGCTGCCGTCGGAGACCGTCAATCGGATGCTGCGGGTGGCCGCACTCGGGCTGTCGCTGGTGTCGCGGTAGGTGGCATTGCGCAGCAGCGCCTGGGCGGCGGCCACGCTGGCGTTGCCGTTGAAGGTGACGACCAGCGGCGCACTGCCGCCGCCAAAGCCGGTATGGGTGCCGATGACCACGCCGCCATAGGTCACGTCATTGCCCGACAGGCCGATCTGGCCCGCGCCGGTGCCCTGGTTGCGGATGCCCAGTTCGTCGGTGGCCGTGCCATTGGCGGTGATCTGGAAGGTGAAGTTGCCGCCCGTCAGGACGGGGTTGTCGACATCGGTCAGTGAGGCACCTGGGTCGTACACAACGGCCGCATTCTCGGCGTAGCTGCCGCTGCTGCCGCTCAGGGCAAGCACAGGAGCGTCATTGACGCCAGTGACGGTGACAGTCTTGGTGGCCGCGTCGCTGGTACCTTCCTGTCCGTCGGAAAGGCACATCTCGACAGTACGAGTTAGCGTGGAGGGTGCCTCGGAAACATTGTTGAACGTCAAATTGCGCAGCAGTGCCTGGGTCGCAGCTAGCGTCGCCTGACTGTTGAAGCCGACGATCAGCGGTGTCGATCCGTCTCCCCCGCCGGAAAAGCTTCCGACGACCACCCCGCCATACAGCACATCCGTGCCGGACACCCCGATCTGTCCCGCACCCGTACCCTGGTTCCGGA
>JBEANV010000042.1:0-4471 GCA_041165285.1 Pseudomonadota bacterium
TCCAGGGGCAGATGGACGTGCCGCTCAACGCGGTCGGGCTGCTGCAGGCGGAGCGGCTGGGCGAGCGTTTGGCGGGGGAACGCTTCGATGTCGGCGTGGTCAGCGACCTGTCGCGGGCGCGTGCCACTGCGGCACCGATCGCGCATCGACTCAACTTGGCGATGCAGCCCGATGCCGGCTGGCGCGAGCAGGCGTTTGGCGTGTTCGAAGGGCTGGAGGTCGGCGACGTGCTCGACCGGCACCCGGATCTCTGGACGCAGTGGGTGCGCCATGACGCTGATTTCGCGCTGCCCGGCGGCGGCGAGAGCGTGCGGGACTTCCATGCGCGGGTCTGGTCGGCGCTCGACGCACTGGCGGCGGCGCATGTCGGCCAGCGCGTGCTGGTGGTGACGCACGGCGGCGTGCTGGACATGGTCTGGCGCACGGTGCGGGGCCAGTCGCTGTCGAGTGCGCGGCAATGCGCGATTCCGAATGCGGGCATCAACCGCCTGCGCTGGCACAGCCCCGGGCGGGTCGAGATCGAGGTCTGGGCCGACGACACCCACCTTGCCGGCCTGCCGCCGCAGCCGTCGACGGTGTCGCTGAGCGTGCGTTACGGTGCGGGCGTGACCACACCCTGAACCCGGTGCGCCGCGGCCAGCGCGGTGACCGGCCCCGCCAGTGCCGTGCGCACCGTGGCGCCGTCCATCGACCCGGCCTGTGCGGCCTGCACCATGCGCTCCAGCGTGCCCACGTGCGGCATCACGGTGCCGAGGAACAGCGGTCGCTGATCCTGCCCGCCCTTCAATACCAGCAGGGTCGGGAAGTTCTCGATGTCCAGCGCCTCGTCGCCGAGGGCGTCGCTGTGGTCCTCGATGTCGATCCAGGCGAAGCGCACGTCCGGGTGCGCCTGCGCGACCTGCGCGAAGGTGGTGACGTAAGCCTGGCAGGCGACGCACCAGCCCGCGCACAGGCAGGCGATGGTGAGGGACTCGGGGCGGGTGGTCGGCGCGGTGGACATGGGTTTCAGTGTGCCAGAGCGGGCAAGGGGCCTCACTCGCCCAGGAGGTGTCGCGCCAGGAACGCCCCGATCCTCTGATCGATCGCCATCAGATCCTGTCGATCGAACCCGGCCGGGTCGTTGAGCAGATCACCCAACAGCCCCGTGAAATGCGGCGGCAGCGGCGACAGCAGCGCACCATGCCCGCCCTTGGGCAGATCGGCCAGATGCGCACACGCCGCACACAGTGACAGCACCCGGTCGCTGTGGAAGCGGGGCGACAGCCAGCGGTCATCGCGGGCCGTCACCAGCCCGGTCGGCACGGACAGCGTGGCCAGCGACGCCGGATCGAAGTCCGCTGCCGCCGGCACCCCCGCCACGACCACGGCCACCCGCGGGTCGGTGTCGGTGCGCGGCGTGTCGTCGGCGGCGTAGCGGTGGCGGATCACGGCCAGCGCCACCCATTGCTTGAGGCTGTCGAACACGTTGCCGCTCAGGCGCGTGTGCAGGCCGACGCAGAAGTGGAAGTCCTCGGTCAGGTGGGCTTCGCAGTGCCGCGAGAAACCCGCCGGGGACCAGCGCCCGCCGGCCAGCGTCAGTGCGGTGTGCCCGCCGGCCGACATGCCGTAGACGCCGACCTTGTCCAGCCGGAGCGACTGGAACCGGGGGTCGCGCCCCACGGCGTCGATGGCGCGGGACACCTCGGCCGGGCGCCGGGTCCAGCTCTGCGGGCCTTGTTCGCGGCCATCGTGGTGGTTGTCGGCGCGGTGCTCCGGCAGGGCCACGACGAACCCCTGCTCGACCAGCCGTCGCACCAGGTCGGCATGCACCCAGGGTGCGCCGCCGGAGCCGTGCGAGATGACCACCAGTCGGCCGTTGCCGGGGGCCACCTCGCCTTCGACGGCCCAGGGCTGGACGAACGGGCCGCGCCGGACCGGGCGTTCGGTGCCGGTGCTCGGGTAGTGCAGCGTGACGGGGCCATCCTCGGCGGTGGCCGGCAGCGTGGCCAGGCCTATGGCGTGGGCGGCGAGGGACAGCAGGGCCAGGCTGGCGGTCAGCAGGCGTCGGCCGAGGCGGCGGGGCGAGACGGGCATGGGGAACTCCGGGGCAGGTGACAGGGATAGCCGCCACCTTGCCGGAACCGGATGCGCCGGTCTGGCCGAAACCTGCCGGGCGAAGCGCCGACCGGCCGGGCTACAAGTTTGGATTGGTCGATTTCAGGAATCGACCAGATTCTGGCGCCGGAATTCGGTCGGCGTGCAGCCGGCGTCGGCCTTGAATGCCCGATTGAACGGGCCGATCGACTGGAAGCCGCAGGCCAGTGCGATGCCCAGGATCGATTCTTCCCGCCGGGCGGGGTCTTGCAGCGCGGCCCGCGCTTCCTGCAAGCGGTACTGGTTGATGAAGGCGTTGAAGTTGCGGTGGCCCAGGCGCTGGTTGATGTGGCGCCGCAGCCGGTACTCAGGCACGGCCAAGCGGCGGGCCAGTTCGCCCAGGGACAGGTCTTCCAGGCAGAACGCCCGTTCGTGCGTCATGAGCCGCGCCAGCGCTGTGGCCAGTCGTTCGTCGATCGGGTCGATGGACGGCGCGGGGGTGGTCGGGCGTGCAGTCGAGGTGGCTGGGCCGTGTGGTGGATCGTCGGTGGGCACTGGCCCGGTCGGCAACACTGGCGCGGCGGTGGCCGGCCTGACGGTGCGGGCTGGCTGTCCCAGCGCACCCAGGTCGATGCGCAGCAGGTGCCACGCCAGCACCACGACCACCGCGAGCAACAGCAGCACGTCCACCAGCGCCGCCGGCGCCGACAGCCGCCCGCCCGGCGATTGCCACCGCACCGCCGCCATCCCCAGCGTGTACGCGATGCCCCAGCCCGCGACGAGGCCGCGCAGGTGCCGCCGGCCCTCCACCAGGTCACCCGACCACGACAGCGCGACGACCCCCGCCGACAGCACCGCCCACAGCACCGGCATTCCGCGTGGCACCAGGGCCAGCAGCGCCGCGCCGGGCGATGCCTCGGGCAGCAGGTGCAGGCAAGGCAGGCTGCCCAGCGCCGCCACGACCGCCCACAACCCGGCATGCCGACGGCGCAGCACGAACCCGTCGTCGAACAGCGTCCGCAGCAGCAGCCAGAACAGCATGGCATTCGCCACCGACACCCCGACCAGCGGCGCCTGCCAGCGGGCGGGAACGGCAGCTTCGAACGACGGTATCGCGCCGATCACCTGCCCGCACAGCCCCAGCGCGAGCCAGCGGCCGGTCCGACCTGTCGGCGCATGGCGGTGGTCCCGCCACAGCACGGCAGCGAGCAGGCCGAGCACCCCCAGCAGCACACCCCGGACGAGGAGATCCGCCGAGACGGGCGACAGGGAAACGACGGTGGCAGCAGCGTTCAGGGGCATCCGGGGCGGGCAGGGCGGCACGAGCCTGAACCATAGCGCCGCCCGCCGTCATCGATAGTTGTTTTCCGCATTTGGATAGTCGATCTGATTTGTTTTCCGATGAAGCGAACGCCGGAATAATCGCCCGGTGAACTTCCAGCAACTCCGCTCCGTGCGCGAAACCGTCCGCCAGGGCTTCAACCTCACCGAAGTCGCCCAAGTGCTGCACACGTCGCAGCCCGGCGTGAGCCGCCAGATCCGCGAACTGGAGGAGGAACTCGGTGTCGAGATCTTCGTGCGCGCCGGCAAGCGGCTCACCGGGCTCACGCCGCCGGGCGAGGTGGTGCTGCCGATCGTCGAGCGGCTGCTCATCGAGGCGGACAACCTCAGGCGGGCCGGCGCCGACTTCGCCGCGCAGGACCGTGGCACGCTGACGATCGCCGCCACGCACTCGCAGGCGCGCTACGCCCTGCCGCCTGCCGTGCGCGACTTCCGCGCCACGCACCCGGACGTGGTGCTGCAACTCCACCAAGGCTCGCCGCGACAGGTCGCGCAGATGCTCCTCGACGGAGAGGCGGACATCGGCATCGCCACCGAGGCGCTGGCGGGCTATGAGGCGCTGGTGGCGCTGCCCTGCTATAGCTGGTCGCATGCGGTCGTCGTGCCACGCGGCCATGTGCTGGCGCAGGAGGCTGATCGGGGCGTGGTGCTGACGCTGCCGCGGCTGGCCGAGTTTCCGCTGATCACGTATGAAGGCGGCTACACCGGCCGCAGCCACATCGACGAGGCGTTCGCACGCCACGCGCTGGTCCCGAACGTGGTGCTGGCGGCGATGGACGCGGACGTGATCAAGACCTATGTCGAACTCGGCATGGGCGTCGGGCTGGTGGCGTCGATCGCGTATGACGAGGCGCGCGACGCCGGCCTGCGCGCCATCGATGCGCGGCACCTGTTTGCCACCAACATGACCCGGCTGGCGCTCCGCCGCGGCGCCTACCTGCGGCGCTATGCCTACGAATTCATCCGCTGCTTCGCGCCGCCGCTGACGCCCGAGCTGATCGGGCAGGCGATGGCGAGTGCGGAGGGGAGCCGGTTCGAGATTTGATCTTGGCGGTTT
>JBEANV010000043.1:0-18053 GCA_041165285.1 Pseudomonadota bacterium
GAGACGCTGATCCGGGGCATGTACCGCTACTGGCGCAACGTGATGGAGGCTTGAGCCATGACCACCCCCATGACCACCCCGATGAGCTTTGAAGACTGGCTGGCCCTGACCCAGCTCTACGCCGACTACGCCAGCGCCGTCGATTCAGGGAACTGGGATCTCTGGCCCGAGTTCTTCACCGACGACTGTGTGTACCGCCTGCAGCCCCGCGAGAACCACGAACGTGGCTTCCCGCTCGCCACGCTTGCGTTCACGAGCAAGGGCATGCTGAAGGACCGCGTCTACGGCATCAAGGAAACGCTGTTCCACGACCCCTACTACCAGCGCCACATCGTCGGCACGCCGCTGGTGCATGAAGCCGGGGACGGCCGCTGGCGCTGCGAGGCCAACTACGCCGTGTTCCGCACCAAGCTGTCCGAAGTCTCGACCGTGTTCAACGTCGGGCGCTACCTGGATGTCGTGGTGCGCACGCCGGCGGGGCTGAAGTTCGCTTCGCGGGAATGCATCTACGACTCCGAGATGATCCCCAACTCCATCATCTATCCGATCTGAACCCTAGCGAGAACACCATGAGCACCACGAACTGGATCGACGCGCTGTCGGCCGCTGACCTGCCCGCCGACGATGTGATGGGCCTCGCGGTCGCAGGACGCGACATCGCGGTCTACACCGTCGGCGACGAGGTCTACGCCACCGACAACCTCTGCACCCACGGCCACGCCCGCTTGTGCGACGGCTTCCTCGACGGCCACGAGATCGAATGCCCGCTGCACCAGGGGAAATTCGACGTGCGTGATGGCCAGCCGATGTGCGCGCCCGTCACGGAGGCTGTGCGCAGCTACCCGGTCAAGGTCGAAGGCGGGCGGGTGTTCCTGCAGCTCGACTGAATGCTGAATCTGCGTGCTGCCTTCGTGTGGCCGGCACCGCCATGGGTTCGATCCTGTGATCGGATCCGAGTCGAACTACCTGGTGCCGGTCAACGCGAACATCGCGCCTTCTGGATCAAGACCGTTCACGATCCAGCCGCCGCCTGGAACCTCCATCGGGCCGTGGACCACTTGGCCGCCAGCTTCGACGATGCAGCGGGCCGCGCGTTCGATCCCGTCGACGCGAAAGTAGACCAGCCATGCTGGCCGCGGAAAACGACCGTCGGTCATGATGCCGCCCAGGTCGCGACCGCCAATGGCAAACAGCTGGTAGACGCCCATGGGCCCCATGTCCATGCCACGGGATTTTTCCCAGCCGAACTGGGCCGAGTAGAACTCGGTGGCGGTCGGGCCATCGGCGGCGTGCAATTCGTGCCACGCGCCGTGCCCGATGCGATCGGGATCGCACGCCGTGCTCTGCTCTTCGCCCGCACCGCGCATCACGTAAAACGGCGCGCCCTGGGGATCCGACACCATCGCGATACGACCGACATTCGGGATGTCGAACGCCGCCATCTGCACGGAGCCGCCAGCCGAAACGATCGCGGCGACACAGGCATCGACATCATCGACGCCGATGTACGTCATCCAGCACGGGGATGCGCCTTGCTGGCACATGTCTTCGGTGAGCCTGAAAACGCCGCCGACCAAGCCGTCGCCCGCGCTGATGATGCGGTAGTCCATCGCGGAACCTGTCGGGGGCGACTCGTCGATCGCCCAGCCGACCACGGCCGTGTAGAAGCGGCGCGCCGCCAGAGGATCCTTGGACATCAGCTCGTACCAGACAGGCGTACCGTGGCGTTGACTCATGGCGGGCTCCTCGCGGGGTGGATGCTGCCGAAGGGGCGGCAGCGTGTCAGAGACCGGCATTCTTGCGCCAATTTCCTGCGTTGGCCAACGAGTTTTCTTTTCCCGCGGAGACCTCACTCCGCCGGGATGCCAGCCTCCTTGATGACCTTGCCCCACTTGGCCAGGTCGGACTTGATCAGCGCGGCATAGTCCTGCGGCGTTCCGCCCTGGATCTCGATGCCGGCCGCTTCCAGCTTGGCGCGCACGTCCGCAAGCTTCAGGGCCGCGTTGATCTCGGCATTGAGCTTGGCGACGATCGCCTTGGGCGTGCCGGCCGGTGCGAGGAAGCCGCCGTTCGTGCTGGCGTCGTAGCCCTTGAGTCCCTGCTCGTCTGCGGTCGGCACGTCCGGCAGCGCGGCGGTGCGCTTGCGTGTGGACACCGCCACGGCGCGCACGGTACCGGCTTTCACTTGCGACTGGATGGCACTGACCGTGTCGATGTAGAGCGCGGTGCGCCCACCGATCAGGTCCGGCTGGGCGGCGGAAGAGCCCTTGTAGGGGATCAGCAGCATCTTCGTGCCGCTGGCCATGCGGAACATCTCGGCGGCCATCTCCTGTGCGCTGCCACGGCCCGAGGTGGCGACCTTGGCATCGTCCGGGTGGGCCTTCATCCAGGCCACGAACTCGGGCAGCGTCCGGGCGGGAATCTGCGGGTAGATGGCGAACACCAGCGGGACTTCGTGGGTGTAGACGATGGGCTCGAAGCTGGTCTCCGGATCCCAGCCCAGGCTCTTGAACAGGAACTTGTTGATGTTGTGGCTGCCGCCCACGATGCCGATCGTGTAGCCATCGGGCGCCGATTTGGCGAGGGCATCCGTGCCGAGGTTGTTGGAGGCGCCGGGCTTGTTGTCGATGACCACCGGCTGGCCCATGGCCGTCTGGAGTTTTTCGCCGACGACGCGGGCGATGATGTCGATGGCGCCGCCTGGCGGGGCGGGCACGATGATCTTGATGGAACGGACCGGGTACGCCTGGGCCGAGGCCCAGGTCGGCACCACGGCCAGGGACGCCGAGACGGCAAGAACCTTGAACAGGCGTGTGGGTCGCACGGGGAACTCCAGGGGTCGAGGGTTGATTCAGCCGCGCCCGACGAAGGGCATGGCGCTGGCCATGAGGGTCATGTTGAGCACGTTGGTGCTCAGTGGCAGTGCGGCGATGTGGCGCACCGCATCGGCCACATGGCTCACGTCCATCATGGGTTCGGGTGCCACCGTGCCGTTCGCCTGCAGGACGCCACGCGTCATGCGCTCGGACAGCTCCGTCAGCGCATTGCCGATGTCGATCTGGCTGGCCACGATGTTGAAGGCCCGGCCGTCCAGGGCCAGGGCCTTGGTCAGGCCCGACACGGCGTGCTTGCTGGCGGTGTAGGGCGCGGTGAAGGGGCGCGGCGTGTGCGCCGAGATCGAGCCGTTGTTGAGGATGCGTCCGCCCTGCGGCGATTGGCGGCGCATCAGGCCGAAGGCCGCGCGCGCACAAAGGAACACGCCGGTCACGTTGGTGTTCAGCACGCTGAACCACTTGTCCAGCGGCAGCTCGTCGATCGGCAGCGCCGGGGCGTTCACGCCGGCGTTGTTGAACAGCAGGTCGAGCCGACCCAGGCGGCGCTCGATGGTGTCGAACAGGGCCTGCACGCTGGCCGGGTCGGTCACGTCGGTGGGCACGGCCATCGCCGTCTGGCCGCGTGACTCGGCTTCGGCGACCAGGGCCTGCAGGGGTTCGGGACGGCGGCCGGCCAGCACGACGGTCCAGCCGTCGTTCAGCAGGCCGAGGGCTGCGGCACGACCGATGCCGCTGCCTGCGCCGGTGACTAGGGCGATCTTCTTGGAGGTGGGGGCATGCATGGCGGAATTCCTTGCCTGTGTGATTTCGAATCGGCGAACGAGGGGCTCGGTTCTACGAAGGAGCGTCGCCCACGGTCATGGAGAACTGGCCGATGCCTTCGATGCATCCTCTGACGACATCGCGTGCTTGCAGCGGGCCCACGCCCGCAGGCGTGCCGGTGTAGATCAGGTCGCCGGGAGCAAGCGTCACCGACCTTGACAGCATGGCCACCAGCTCAGGGACCGACCACAGGAGGTCGGACAGGTCGGCACGCTGTCGCTCGGTGCCGTTGACCGCCAACCACACCGCCCCACGCCGTGGGTGGCCGCAAACCGCCACCGGCACCAGAGGGGTGCAGGGGGCCGAGTGGTCGAAGGCTTTGGCGGCTTCCCAGGGGCCACCGGCCCGCTTGGCCTGCTGCTGCAGGTCGCGCCGTGTCAGGTCCAGTCCTGCGGCATAGCCCCAGATGTGGTGCGATTCCACCTGCTCCGGTGCGATGTCCCGACCGCCGCGACCGATGGCCACGACCAGTTCGATCTCATGGCAAAAGTCGCTGGTACCCGGGGGATAAGGCAGGACGCCACGCGCCTGCACCACGGCATTGGCGGGCTTCATGAACCAGGCGGGCATGTCCTGCGGTCTTGTCGGCTCGTCCCGGTTCCATGGGTAATTGCGGCCAATGCAGAACACGCGGCCCACGGGGAAAACCGCCGTGCCACCCGCCACCGGCAGGGTGGTGGGCGCAGGTGGGGGGAAGACGAAGTTCTGCATGGGCACAGTCATGGTCGGGCCACGTTCAATCGAGGGTGATCTTGCGGCTGCGGATGATCTGCGCGTAGCGGATCCTGTCCTCCGAGATCAGCTTCGCGAATTCCTGGGACGAGGTTCCGCGTGGCACGCCGCCCAAGGCCACCAGGCGGGCCTTGACCGCGTCGTCGACCAGAACGGTGCGAACGTCGGCGGAGATCTTCTCCACGATGTCCGCCGGCGTGCCCGCAGGCGCCAGCAAGCCGAGCCACGAGATGGCGTTGAACCCGGGGAGCACGGTCTCCGAGAGGGTCGGAACATCCGGCAGTGCTGGCACGCGCTTGTCCCCCGTCACGGCCAGGGCGCGCACTTTTCCGGCCTTGATGTGCCCGGAGGCTTCCAGCACCGTCAGGAAGGACAGCTCGACGTGGCCCGCGATCAGATCGGCAATCGCCGGGCCGCCGCCCCGGTAGGGCACATGCAGGATGAAGGTGCCGGTTCGATCCTTGAACATTTCGGCGGTCAGGTGCGGCGCACCGCCGGCGCCCGCGCTGCTGTAGGTCAGCTTGCCCGGCCGCGACTTGACCAGGGCGATGAATTCCGCCGCGGTCCTGGCCGGCACCGCGGGGTTGACCACCATGGCGAGCGGCAGTTCGGCCAGCAGGGAGATCGGGGCGAACGCCGTGTCAGGGTCGTAGGGCAGCCTGGGGTACAGCGACGGATTGATCGCCTGCGTGCCGATGTTGCCCAGCAGCAGGGTGTAGCCGTCCGGTTTGGCCTTGGCGACAAAGTCGGCGCCGATCTGTCCCGCCGCACCGCCCTTGTTTTCCACCACGACGGTCTGCCCCCAGCGCTTGCCCAGTTGCTCGGCGATGATTCGCCCGCCCGTGTCGGTGCCGCCGCCGGGCGGGAAGGGGACCACCAAGGTCACCGGCCGGGCCGGGTACGCCTGGGCGAAGGTGGGCAGGTGGGCCATCAAGCCGAGGACGCCAGCCAGGAGGAGCGCGAAGCGTGGCCGCAGACGTGGAGTGAACATGGACTTGTCTCTGCTCTGAGGGGTTGTTCGAGTGGCGTCGGTGCGCTGAACCCTGGGACTCGGCGGGCGCTCAGGTGGTCAGGCTCATCGTCGGACGGTGGCCGGCCAGGGCCTGGGCGAGGCTGTCGAGCACCATCTCGCCCATGGCGGTCCGGGTCTCCCAGGTGGCGCTGGCGCGGTGGGCCTGCAGGGTCACGCTGTCGGACTGGCGCAGCACCAGGGGAACCCGTGGTTCATCGACGAACACGTCCAGGCCCGCACCGGCGATGCGGCCGGCGGCCAGGGCCTCCGTCAGGTCGGCCTCGTTGACCAGGCGACCCCGGGCGACGTTGACCAGGAAGCCGCGCGGGCCGAGCGCGTCGAGCACGGCCGCGTTGACGATGCCTTCGGCCGTGTCCGCCGCCGCGCACAGCACCAGCGCGTCGGCATCGCGCGCGAGGTCGATCAGGTCCGGCACGAACCCGTGCGCCACATCGTCCATGCGGCGCAGGTCGGTGTAGCGGATCGAACAGCCGAAGGCCGCCGCCCGCACCGCCACGGCGCGGCCCACCCGCCCCATCCCGACGATGCCGACGCGCATGCCGCTGAACCGGCGCGCGAGCGGGATGGCGCTCGGCTGAGGGTGAAGCACCCACTGACCGTCTCGCACGAAGCGGTCGCCGGCACACAGGTTGCGGCAGGCGGCGATCAGCAAGCCGATGGCCAGATCGGCCACGTCTTCCGTCAGGGCGCCCAGCGTCGCGGTGACGGGCAGGCCACGGGCGCGGCAGTACGCCAGGTCCACGGCATCGGTGCCGACGCCATTGATGGCCACGACCTTGAGGCCGGGCATCTGCTCCAGCATCGCCCGCGAAATGCCGGTGTGCCCGCCGGTGACCACGGCGGTGACGGACGCCCCATGCGCCTGTAGCCAGGCCTCCTTGTCGGGGGTCTCGAAGTGCCTGTGGACGGTGTAGCGCGACGCGAGCTTGTCGTTGATCTCGGGGATCAGGATCGGATTGAGTTGCAGAACCGAGGGTTTCATGTGCGGCATGGGTGCATGCTAGCCAATGATTGATTGCAAAAGCAACATTGATATATATTGTCAACATATAAATGGCTCCCGACGCAGCATGGCTTCCTGGATATCGATGGACGAGGTGTGTGGACTCCTGGGGGTCAAGCCGCAGACGGTGTACGCCTACGTGAGCCGCGGCAAGCTGGAAGTCATGCCCGACCCGGCCGACACCCGCCGCAGCCTGTACCGCGCCGAGGACGTTGCCAGCCTTGCCAAACGCAAGCAGGCCGGACGAAAGCACGAGACGCTGGCGGCCAACACGCTGTTCGGCTCGGAGCCGAGCATCCCGACGGCCCTCTGTGCGTTCTTTCGCGGGCGCCCGCATTACCGAGGTCAGGATGCCGTGGATCTGGCCAGGTCGGCCACCCTGGAAGACGCGGCGCAACTCCTCTGGGGCGCCGAGCAACCCGTCGATTTTTCGTCCCCGACGCCGATGCGGTCAGGCCCGCCCGGGCGACTCGCCGCGTTCGGTGCCCTGGCCAGCCTGGCGGCGGCAGGACACTCCACCCACGGCCGCCTGACCCGCGTGCTGCACAGCGAAGGCCAGGGGCTGGTGGGCCAGTTGGCCACCGCCTTCGGCGCCCAGCCCGGCCCCCGCCCGCTGCACCTGCGCTTTGCACGGGGGTGGAAGCAACCGGCCCAGGTGGCGGACCTGCTGCGAACGGCGATGGTGCTGCTGGCCGATCATGAGCTGACCAGCTCCGCCTTTGTGGCACGCATCGCGGCGTCGGCAGGCGCCTCGCTGCCGGCCTGCCTGCTGGCCGGGCTGACGACGCTCTCCGGCCCCTTGCATGGCGATGCGTCGGGGCGCGTGCAGGCGCTGTTCAGCGAAGTGGTGCGACTGGGCGACGACCGGGTGGTGGCCCACTACCTGTCCACCGGGTTGCCCTTGGCGGGATTTGGCCACCACCTCTATCCCGATGGCGATCCGCGCGCGGCGGCCCTGCTGGCGTTGTTCGAGCCCCCGGAGGTGATCGCGCGCTTCATCGAGAAGGTGACGGCCCTGACCGGTCTGCAGCCGAACATCGACGTGGCCCTGGCCGCCCTGGTGGCACACCATCGACTGCCGGCGGATGCGGCCTTTGGCTTGTTTGCAACGGCGCGCAGCGTCGGGCTGTTGGCGCACTGCATGGAACAACTGGGCGTGCGGCAAGTGATCCGGCCTCGGGGTCGCTACGTCGGCCCGACTCCCATGGCACCGCAGGGGGTGCGAACCTAGTGGCATGTCCTCGCAGTGTTGGGCTACAGTCGACTCCCAGTGCTTGCGCACCTCCCCGTGCATCCTCCGCGAGACCGTTTCACTGCCCCGGATCAGCCTGAAATGGGCGCCACGATCGCTGAACTACGCAGCCAGCATGTCTTCACCCGCGATCACCCTGGAAGCCTTGCCCGTCGCCCACGGCGACAGCCTGCTGCTGAGCTGCCCGGTGGGCAAGCGCACCTGGCGCATGCTCATCGACACTGGTCCGGAGGCCTGCTGGCCAGTGCTGCAAGCGCGGCTGCACGCGCTGCCCGCCGACCCCCAGGGCCGCCGCCATCTCGACCGGCTCGTGATCACGCACATCGACCACGACCACATCGGCGCGGTCCAGCGCCTGCTGTCAGACAGCACGCTGGGCCTGACCGTCGGCGACGTGTGGTTCAACGCCCCACCCCACCCAGCCAGCCGTGGGGTGGACGAGGGACAGTCGCTGGCCAACCGGCTGGGCGCACCAGCCAGTGTGCAAAGCCCGGCCTGGCCGTGGAACCAGGCCTTCAAGAGCCAACCCGCTGTGACCGGGGGCGAGGGGGCCTTCCTGGCGCTGCCGGCCGGACGGGGCGAACCACGCCTGACCTTGTTGTCGCCGACGGCGGTGCGCCTGCAGCGGCTGTTTGCCGTCTGGGACCGTGAACTCGCCACACTGCAAGCCAAGACCCCGGCACTGGCGTCGAGTCGGGCCACACCCGCGGCGCCCCGCGACCTGAGCCAGACGGATCTGCAGGCCCTGGCGGCCACACGCACCCCGCTTGACCAGGCCCCCGCCAACGGCTCCAGCCTGGCCTTCCTGCTGGAACACCGTGGTGCTTCGGTGCTGCTGGGGGCCGACGCCTTTGCTCCGGTGCTGGCCGCAGCGCTGCGCACACTGGCCGCCCAGCGGCAACTCCCGCTGCCCATCCAGGTCGATGCTTTCAAGCTCAACCACCACGGCAGCCGTGGCAACGTGACACGGGATTTGCTGGAGGTGGTGCGCGCGGACCACTACATCGTCAGCACCAACGGTGCGATCTTCGACCACCCGGACGACGAAGCCCTCGCCCGCGTGGTTGTCCACGGCGGCACGCGCCCCACGCTCTGGTTCAACCAGGACACGCCCCGCATCCGGCGCTGGGACGACGCCGGCCTGCATGCGCGGTACGACCACCAAGTCCAGTGGCCCGCCAGTCCAGCAGCCGGGGCCGTGCTGACACTGCCCGCTCGCCCGGCCCCATGACTCCCGCCACGACCCGCAAGCTGGGCCTGGGCCACTTCGCGTACCTGCGGGCGATCGTGCAAGGCCTGGACACGGCGGCGTGCTGGGAGCGGTACCTGGCGATCGAGGGCCAGTCGAGCGATGCCCGTCTGGTGCGTTCGACCACGGCCTGGATTCGCGCCGAGCTGGTGCGGGCCTCGCTGCGCGCCGATCGCCACGGCGTGGCCCGGTTGATGAAGCTGGAAGTGCAGCGCCTGGGCCGCCCCGACCCGCAACTGCCCTCGCTGGACCAGTTCGCCGAGGAACACGGGCTTGAAGACAGCTCGCAGGCCGAACAACTCGCCGCCTACGCGGAGCACCACGGCCAGACCACCCGCCGCCAGCAGCGCCGCCAGCGCCTGATTGCCCGCCAGCTCGACGCCCTGCGCTGGCTGGAACTGCAGGTGGCTCAGACCCCGCAGCCCGGCGACGCCGTGCGGGCCTGGTTTGCCCCCCACCTGGCCGGACACCTCGAAGCCGTGGGTCTCCTGTTCCTCGGCCAGCTCGTCGAACGGGTCAACGGCATCGGCCGCCACTGGTGGGCCGGCATCCCGGCCATCGGTGCCACCAAGGCTGCGCGGCTCGTCGCCTGGCTGCGCCTGCATGGGTCCAGCCTCGGCCTGCCTCCGGGCCCGCACATCGACACCCCGCGGCAAGCACTCGACACGGCCGCCCGGCAAGCGGTGGTCACCGCGGCCACCGCAGTCCGGCCGCTCGACAAGCTCGTCGTTCCCGCCGAACTCGACGGCCGCGCCGGCCTCTACCGCCGCCCCCAAGCCCAATGCCTGCTGGCTGCCGACAACGACCTCGCGGCGGTGAACGCCTGGATCGCCTCCAAGACCGCACAGTCGCACACCCAGCGTGCCTACCGCAAGGAAGCCGAGCGCTTCGTGCTCTGGGCCATCGTCCAACGAGGCAAACCGCTGTCGTCGATGCAGCAGGAAGACTGCGTCGCCTACCGCGACTTCCTCGCCGACCCGGGCCCGCGCGCACGCTGGTGTGGTCCGCGCAGTCACCCGCGCTGGTCACCGGCGTGGCGGCCCTTCGAAGGCCCCCTGTCCACCACCGCCCAGCGCTACGCCCTCACGGTCCTGAAGAACCTCTACGGCTTTCTCGTTGACCAGAACTACCTGATGGGCAACCCCTGGCGCTCGATCAGCGTGCCGCGCAGCGCGGCCCCTCGGCTGCAGACCGGGCGCAGCCTGAGCCCGGCGCAATGGCGCTGGGTCGAACAGCAAGCCGATGCGCTGGAGAGCACTTCAACCCACCGGCGGCTGCGGGTGGCGCTGCGGCTGCTTTACCGCACGGGACTGCGGCTGTCGGAAGTGGTGGCGGCCAGGGCGGGTGATCTGAGCTGGGTCGAGTACCCGGCCGAAGGCGATGACCCAGCCGAACAAGGCTGGATGCTGCAAGTGGTCGGCAAGGGCCACAAGCTGCGCGAAGTGCCGGTGCCCGAAGCGGTCGTCGATGAACTCAACGATTACCTGGCTTCACGTGGCTGCAAGGCGGACGTGCAGCACGCGGACAACCAGGACACCCACTTGCTGGGCAAGGCCAGCGACTGGGCCGAGCGGGCGCCCGGGCTCGCCAGCCGGATCGAGATGAGCCCAGCCGACGGAATCGCCGGCACGACGCTGTACGAGCAGCTCAAGGCATTCTTCGGCACCTGTGCGATGCAGCTGAGAGCCCAGGGAGACATCAAAGGGGCACAGCGGCTGGAGCGGGCCAGCACGCACTGGCTGCGCCACAGCCACGCGAGCCACATGATCGCGCAGGGGCTGCCGGTGGAGATCGTTCAGCAGAACCTGGGGCACGCCTCGCTGGCGACGACGACGCTCTATGTGACGACAGAGCAGCGCAGGCGGCTGCAGGCGAGCAAGAAGGCCTGGGGTGGGTAAGCATAAAAACACTAACACCAGAACCGTTGGCCGAATGACCACTCGGATACCCGCCATGACCGTACAAGATACAGTTCCACAGTCAGGAAATGACGTTAGTATCTTATCGTTTGGCCAACCACTCACCATAGGCAAAGGCACTCCGAGCCTCCGCCACCAGTGCATCCACCCCCGTCGTCGTCGACAGCAGCAGCCCGGCCAGATCCTCACTTTCACGCGCCCAGATCCGCAGACGGTCGCCCAAGTTCAGATACGGCCGTTGCGGATCTCCTCTGACCACGGCCGCCTGCGGGGCCCGCCTGAGCACGGTGTGTGCGCTAGCGTACAGGCGGCGCTGGGGCTGGGGCTGCCGAGGGTCGCTCGACCCGCAGCAACTACCTTGACATGCTCCGGACATGCCTCGACGCCGGGCAGGCCGTCTGTGGTTGAAAAGACAGTGCCTCTTTTTTGCGCGTCAGGCGCAACTCAACCGGATCGACGTTCAGTCACATTCGCCTCGCGGTGCAGCAGCCTGCTGATAATTGGAATATCTACGTTAGTGTCTTTTATTAATGGTCACGCACCAAACGCGCTTGACAGCCTATCTTGACTGTATAGGTCTCCATTTATGGGATGCATCATTTGCCTGTCTTTGAGGCTGAGTTTGCAGACACCCAGTTCTATTGATAGAAAAAAGTCTTATAAATCAATGACTTAAAAGTATGAACTATCGATTCATCCCTTCTGACGGCCAATGATCTCATCACCTAGCCCTTGCAGGCAAGGGTTGCCAGCCATGGGATGGATTTCACCGGAAAGGCACGAGAGGCCATCCGAAGAGGCCCAGTGGCACACCGCCATCGGCGGCAGCGCGGCGCAACCGAAACCTATCGCAGTTCGTGAAACTTCCGCATCTTTAGACACCGATGCACGCTACGGACGCAGCAATAAAGACAAGTCCAGTGCTCCACCGAGGCATTGCAGAGCATCTGAAGCACGCGTGTTCCCTGGACAGATCCCATGTCTGGTCACCATTGCCCATGTTTGGCGACTTTAAATCCCATGTTTGGCAACCTCACACCCATGAATGGCGACCCAAACTCCCACAAATGGCAACCTGGCACCCCATGAATGGTCACCTATGATGATCTAAGTCATTGATTTATAAGAACAATCCAGGCAGCAAAGGTATTAAAGTCTTTAAAGTGTCTATTAAAGAACAACAAGACAGTTTGTGCGTTGCAACCATAAAAAACCAAGGCAACCGCTGGAGCTGGTTACCATTGCGAACCTGCATGGTGACCAAGAGATGGCGCACAACAAGACCCAACCTATCCCGATCGGCTCTGAACCTCGGACCGGCACTCCGGACGCATTTCGTAAAGCTGTCCAGGCAGTGCACAGCAAACCCAGATCGCCTTTGACCCTGCTGCAACGCAAGTTGGGAAACGCTTGGCTGAAACATGCCATCGAGTCTCAACCAGATGCCCAGGGTTGGTGGGAACTCAGCATCCGGGATCTGTCCCAGACCATCGGATTCGACTCGAACAATCGGCAGTATCTGAAGGAAGCTGCCGAGGCACTCATGTCCATCGTCTTCGAGTGGGACGTCATGGCTCTGGCCTCCAAGCGCATCCACTGGAAGGCTTCGGTCATGTTCCCGGAACTGGAGATACGCAGTGGCGTCATCCGCTATCAGATCAGCAGTCAAATGCGCGAACGGATGCTCAATCCGGACATGTACGCAATGATTGACATGAACGTGGTGCGCCAATTCAAGCGCGCACCAGCACTGGCGATCTGGGAGTTCTGCATACGCTTCGAGAAGCTGGGACAGACAGGTGAGGTGTCTTGGATGACGTTCCGGGACATGGTCCTGGGGGAGTCTGCCGATGGCAAAACCTACCAAGAGTACAAGTACTTCAAATCCAAAGTCCTCCTGCCGTCCATTCAAGAGGTCAGCACGGTGTCGGGGCACCAGATTGCCTTGGTGGAAACCAAGATTGGGCGACGTATCGACAAGATCCGTTTCACGGTCGTGCGCAAGACCAAGGTGGTTGAAGCAGAAACGCCCGTTGACAGCGCCCTTGACCTCGATCTGCTGTCGGATCTCGAACAGATCGGTTTTTCTCGCCTCGATGGACGGAGGTTGCTTGAACAGCACAGCTCCGCCGCGCTTGCACAGGCACTTTCGTTCACACGCAAACGAATGGCGAATGCCCAGTCCGAGCCGTTGACGCAACCGGCAGCCTACTTCCGAACGGCACTGACGCAGGGCTACGCAAAAAATGATGCCTTCTCGGCCACAGCCCAGGCGTCGCCTGCCTCCGAGCATCGGTCAAGTGCTGAGCCTGTCCATGAACTGCCTGCAACCACGGCGACCCTGCAGGACAGTCGCGACAAGCTGAATCGTCACCGGGCCGCGCAAGCGGTGGGGTATCTGCAGCAACTCCCGGAACCCGAGCGCCAATCGTTGATCAACCGGTATAACGCGGGGCAGTCCCTCGCAGTGCTTCGGGTGACGTCCCGGATAAGCCGACTCGCTGATGCCTCGTTTCAGCGATGGCTGGCCAACGATCTGTGGGGCGAGCCATCGATCGAAGAAGTGTTCCAGCATGGGCAGAACGTGCTCGCTGCGGCCCTGCCCGTCTAGACAGTTGAAATTGATTGCCAAATTTCGAGGTTTGCAAGAAAATTGCTGAGTACCTCGAAATTCATGGGTGATCAATGACCATTCCGTTCCTGCAATCGCAACCACAGCCTCGACGCTTTTCCCTGGCGGATCTGGTCGAGCTGGCCGACCGGGCCAATGCGACCCTGGATGGCCTGCGCGAAAAGATGCTGGAGCCGCATCCACGCAAGCGCGCACCGGTCTATACCGGGGCGCAGGTTGCCGCCCTGTGTGGCATTGATCCCAAGCAGATCACCTACCTGGCCAAGCGAGGAGACCTGCCATCAGGTTCTCACAGCGGCAATGGCAAGCGCCGCGAGTTCTCGCTGGTGGACACCCGGATCTGGGTTCGCCGACTTGCAAAAATCCCGCCCAGGCCTGATCACGCACGCGCCGCCACGATCGCGGTGGTGAATTTCAAGGGCGGCTCCACCAAGACCACGACCGCGTTCAACCTCGCGCAGGGCCTGACGCTGAGAGGGCGCCGCGTCCTGATCGTGGACCTTGACCCGCAGGGGTCGGCCACCACGCTGACAGGCTTGCTGCCGGCTGCCGAGATCATGGAAGAGCACACGGTGGCGCCGATCACCTATCCCCCGCTGTCGGAAGCTCCGAAAGACGTTCGTTATGCCGTCCAGGAGACGTATTGGGATGGGTTGGACATCATTCCTGCCGCGCCGCATCTGTTCAACGCCGAGATCTTCCTCCCGATCCATTCCCGTGATCCGGACATCGCGTGGTGGAACATCCTCAACCAGGCGATCGATCCGCTGCGCGATGACTATGACGTGATCATCTTCGACACCGCACCGGCGCTGTCCTACCTGGCCGTCAATGCCGTGATCGCGTCGGATGGTCTGCTGATGCCGCTGCCGCCGGACAACCTTGACTACGCTTCGTCCGTGGCGTTCTGGAACCTGCTGTCGGAGACCCTGGGCGCGCTCAAGAACAGCCGAGGATTCGAGAAAGATTTTGCGTTCATGCGGGTGCTGCTGTCGCGTGTCGAGACCAAGTCGATTGCGTCATCCGTGGTCAAGGACTGGATCATTCGGACGTATGGGCAATACGTGCTGACCGTGGAAATCCCCAAAAGCCAGGCCGCCAGTGTCGGGGCAGTCCAGTTCGGCACCATCTATGACATCGCGAAGTACGACGGTGCTGCCGCGACCTACCAGAAGATACGCGACGCCTACGACACATTCGTCGAGATGATTGACCAGTCTGTGGTCGCTACGGTGTGGAAGGGCAACTGATCATGGGACTCAAGGATCTGAAATTGCGTAGCGACGACGCGCTGGCTCAAATTGCCGCTCAAAAGACTGTCGTTGATACCCGCCCCCTGCGGGCCACCACGGCGCCGGGCGCCACGGCGTTCATGCAACCGACCATTGATGCCCTCAACGACCGGGCAAAGAAGGCGGAGGCATTGGCGGCCGAGTACCAGTCGAAGCTGGAGCAAGCGCCAATCGAGCTGCCGCTGGATGTGTTGATCGAGGTGCCTCACCGCCGCCGTCGCCTGACGCCCGAACAGTTCGATGAACTCAAGGGCAATCTGGCGAACAACCCGCTGATTCATCCGATCACGGTGCAGCGGGTGGCCAATGGTCGGTTCGAGATCATCTCCGGGCACAACCGGGCCGAGGTGTATCGATCCCTGGGCCGGACGTTGATCCCCGTGGTCGTGATGGAGCTGGACTCTGATCATGTGGACCGATCGGCCTTCTATGCCAATTTGCTCCAGCCGTCGCTGTCCGACTTCGAGAAGTACCAGGGCTTCAAGGCCGAGCGCGACCGCACCGGCCACAGTCAGAAGCAGATGGCCAAGGACGCAGGCGTGTCCGAGTCGATCATTTCCATGCTGTTTTCATTCGACCATCTGCCCGAGGAGGCGCTGCTCCTGGTGGAGCGCAGACCGGACGTGATTGGCATGAGCTGTGCTGCCGAAATGGCGAAGCTGTGCCGATCGGGGCGAAAGGCTGAGGTGATCGACGCCGTGGAGCAGCTTGTCGAAGGGCGCCTCACGCAGAAAGAAGCGATTCGCCATGCCGCCAGGAAAGTTGCCATTTCTGTTGCCCGTCCAGCACCGCAGGCACCTGTTCGCGTTCGGGTTGGTCGTCTGGAGTTCTGCCAGTACCAGTCGCGGGGCACGTCGCTGCGCATCGAGTTCCGCAGCGAAGAGCAGCGCATCGAGGCCGAGGCTGTGATTGCAGAGGCGCTTCAGGCACTGGCCAAGCGCACGTAAAAGTTTGAATTGACAGAGTTCAAACTTTTATTTCCTTATAAATCAACAACTTAGAGATTTATGAGGATTGAGTCGTTAATCCTGTTTTACAGCCCCTCGACCTCATCGCCATGCATCAGCCGGCTCCATTGCGACCGGAGCTGCATCGAGCCTTGCACCTCATGCCAGTACCGCAGCGCAACGGCCGATCCTCCCGTAATGAAACTCCGCCGCCGCTCTATGCGCTGGTCACCGGCCACGCTCTTGCTGATCGCAAACCGCAGCACGCCCTGCGGTGAGAACAGCAAGGTGCATCCCCCGACGAAGCTGAATCCTGGCTCTTTGCCCTGACGCCGGACATGGGCGACTTGCGTGACCACGGCCACGGTCTCGAAATGCACCTCGCCGTCCGGGGCCACGCGGCGGGTGGTTTCCAATGCGTCAATGCGAGGCAGGGTCACCGTCGCACCTTGCGCAGACAGACGGGGATCGCCTGGGGCAACGAGACCGCACTCGTCCAGCACCTGCGGCTGAAACAACCAGGCGCTCAGTGCTTCGGCCTGAGATTGCCGTTCTTGCGTAGGCACCGGCCGGCCGGGTGCGCTACCGAACCTGGTGTTGGCGAAACTGAGCCGCGGCAGCGGAGGAAGATCCGTGTGCGGGGGACCCCAAAGCAGAGAATCTTCCGACAGGCTGAATACTCCACGCGGAACGATGTGGCGCACACGGAAAGCGTCGATCAGGGCTTCACGCACCGCCCACGGATCATCCGGGCGCAACTCGCTGTCCGCGGTGATCATCGCGCGCAGGAACTCGCCCAGCTTGATGTCGGCTGGCGGACAGTAGTCGATGGCCCGCACCACGATCGAATTGAACTGTCGTGCCAGAACCGCCGCCTCTTCAGCCAGTGCGTCCAGCAGGTCTGCGCTCAAATCCCCTTTCGGCAGGATGCCGCTGCCAGCGGTCGCCAACCGCCGCAGCCGCGCGGTGCGCCGGCGGTACACGGTGTCGAAGGCATCGAACACGGCCGACAGCAGCACCTCGCCCATGTCGTGCTCTTCGAGCGTGGATGCGTAGCGCAGCTTGTCGGGTGCCCGGTCGGCGCGGCGCAGCGCATCCCGCCCCTCGGATTGACCAAACTGCCGGGCAATGCAGCACAGCCAGTCGGACACCACCTCATCAGGGCCACGCCCCACCAACATGGAGCGCGATACCAGGCGTTCTGCTCGTGGGTACCGAGCGCGAAGATGCGTAGGCGGCCCGAGGCCTGCGGGCGCTGGAAGGACCAGCCACGCTCGCGGCCCAGCGCCTGCCGGAAAGCCGCATGCACCTTGCTGGCCACGGCGTAGACCATCTGCGCGTAAAAACGCGGGTTGGACTCGGATGGCGCGTAGCCGTCCTGCAGCAGTTGCTGCGGGTCATCGAGCCGTGGCGGATCGAGTCCGCGGCCAGGCCCTCCATGTCCTTGGTCACCTCAGACTGGCTTTGTTACATAACCCGACCAGCCGACCGGCGGTCGAGCGGTGAAGTAGGCTGAAGGGATGAGCAAGCCGGCCAAGCAGAAGTACACGACGACGAACTGGGCACGCTACACAAAGGCGCTGAGGGCCAGGGGATCGCTGACGGTGTGGCTGGATCGGGAGATGGCGTGGCAGGCAGCGCCGGTCAGCGGCAAGGCGGGGCGACCGGCGACGTACAGCGACGCGGCGGTGCAGTGCTGCCTGACGATGAAGGTGCTGTTCGGGTTGGCGCTGCGCCAGACGCAGGGGTTCGTGCAGAGCGTGCTGGAGCTGTCGGGGCTGGACTGGCAGGCGCCGTACTACAGCACGATGAGCCGGCGAGAGAAGCGCCTGACGGTGGAGATGAAGGCCCGGCCGAGCCGGGGCGGGGCGGGGCGGGCTGCACCTGCTGGTGGACTCCACGGGGATCAAGATGCTGGGCGAGGGCGAGTGGAAGACCAGGAAGCACGGGGCGGAGTACCGCCGGCAGTGGCGCAAGGTTCACCTGGGGATAGACGCCGAGACGCTGGAGATCCGGGCGATCGAGGTGACGGACAACGGCGTGGGGGACGCGCCGATGCTGGCGGAGCTGCTGGGACAGATTACGGCACAGGAGACGGTGCTGTCGGTGAGCGGGGACGGGGCGTATGACACGCAGGGCTGCCACGATGCGATCGCCGAGCGAGGGGCCGAGGCGGTGATCCCGACGCGCAAGAACGCCCAGCCGTGGAAGGCCAAGCGGCCGGGAGCGGCGGCACGCAACGAGATCCTGCGGGCGACGAATCGGCTGGGGCGGGGGATCTGGAAGCAGTGGAGCGGCTACCACCGGCGCTCGCTGGTGGAGACGAAGATGCGGTGCT
>JBEANV010000044.1:0-11827 GCA_041165285.1 Pseudomonadota bacterium
GGGCAGTAGCGCGCCTCGGGGCCCGCGTAGCGGGCCAGGTTGATGCCCACCGGCACCTTGGCATCGACCAGCGTCAGGTGCGCCGGCTGGTTTTCTTCGTGGTTGGTGTTGCTGATGAAGACCGAGCTCAGCCGGTCGAAGGTCAACACGCCGTCGGGCTTGGGATAAGCGATCGGCTCGCACTCGGCCGCGGGCTTGAGCCGCACATGGTCAGGCTGCGTGCGGTGGATCGTCCACGGCGGGCTTTTGATGCCGAGCTTGGGCAGCAGCCAATGCTCGATGCCGGTCATCAGCATGCCGACCCAGTTGCCTTTCTTGAACCACTGCTTGAAGTTGCGCGACTTGTCGAGCTCGGCGTGCAGCCAGCTGGACTCGAAGGCCGCGGGATACGCGCTCAGCTCGTCCTGCTGGCGTCCCGCGCTCAATGCCTCGAAGGCGGCGTCCGCCGCCAGCATGCCGGTCTTGATCGCGGCGTGGCTGCCCTTGATGCGCGCGGCATTCAGGTAACCCGCGTCACAGCCGATCAGCGCGCCGCCCGGGAACACCGTCTTCGGCAGGCTCAGCAGGCCACCGGCGGTGATGGCGCGCGCGCCGTAGCTCAGGCGCTTGCCGCCTTCGAGGTACTGCCGGATCGACGGATGCGTCTTCCAGCGCTGCATCTCCTCGAAGGGACTCAGCCACGGGTTCTGGTAGTCCAGCCCAGTGACGAAGCCGAGCGTGACTTTGCTGTCTTCGAGGTGGTAGAGGAACCCGCCGCCGTAGGTATCCGCTGCCATCGGCCAGCCGGCGGTGTGGACCACGAGGCCCGGCTGGTGCTTCGCCGGGTCGATCTCCCACAGCTCCTTGATGCCGAGCGCGTAGCTCTGCGGATCCTTGCCTTCGTCGAGCTTGTACTTGGCGATGAGCTGCTTGCCGAGGTGGCCGCGGGCACCTTCGGCAAACAGCGTGTACTTGCCGTGCAGCTCCATGCCGATCTGGAAACTGTCACTCGGTTCACCGTCCTTGCCGACACCCTGGTTGCCGGTGGCGATGCCCTTGACGCAGCCGTTGTCGTCGTACAGCACCTCGGCAGCGGTGAAGCCGGGGAAGATCTCGACGCCCAGTGCCTCGGCCTGCTCGCCCATCCAGCGCACCACGTTGCCGAGGCTGATGACGTAGTTGCCGTGGTTGTGGAAGCAATCCGGGATGAGAGCCTGGGGCGTCTTCGTGGCGCCAGTTTCCGACAGGAACAGCACCTCGTCGGCGGTGACAGGCTGGGTCAGCGGGGCGCCGCGTTCCTTCCAGTCGGGGAACAGCTCGTCCATCGCGATCGGGTCCATGACCGCGCCGGAGAGGATGTGCGCGCCCGGCTCCGAGCCTTTCTCGATCACCACGACCGACAGCTCCTGGGCTTTGGCCGCGGCGAGCTGCTTGAGGCGGATGGCGGCGGCCAGCCCGGCGGGGCCGGCACCGACGATGACAACGTCGTACTCCATCGCGTCGCGGGGGCCGAACTGGTCGAGGATCTCCTGGGGGCTCATGGGCGTCCTTGTATGGGGGTCTGGGTCTGAGGCGTGCGGGGCCGTCGAGATTCTAACGGGCTTCAGTCAAAAAAAGAACGATCGTTCTTTTTTGATGGCGTGAAGCTGTTCCGTGCGCCTGTTCGCAGGGTGTGGCTTCCCGAAAAGATAAACCCGGTATGTCGGGCATTTCTGCGATTTGTGCAATTCAGGCACTCTTATGCTCATGGCACTGGCCTGAAGACAGGGGATTACCTGCAGGGCCGCTGGTCAATGCGGGGTGTGTGATGCTGGGTCTGCTGGTTTCCGAATTTGCGAACATGGTGGAAGCGCACTACGGGGCACCGATGGCTGACGCCATCCTGTTCGGTACCGAGGTGCCGTTCGGCCACGACGACGACCTGCTGGACTTCTATCCGGCCGCGCAGCTCCAGGTGCTGTTTGATGTGCTGGCGCGTCGGGTCGGGCAGTCGCCGCACGGGCTGCTGCAGGTGCTGGCGGGCCGCGTGATCAGCCGCATCCGTCTGGTCAACCCGGAAGTATTTGCCCGCCACGCCGACCTGTTCGGCCAGATCGCCAGCGGCGAGGACGTGGTTCTGCGCTCCTACGAAATCGACGAGTCCGATGCCGATGAGATCGAACTGCTGGTCGGGGAACGCGCTGCAGCCGAATGCCTTGTCCAGGGCTTGCTGTCCGATCTGGCCCGCTACGAGCGCGGATCGACCCCGTTGCACCTGCGCCGCAGCCGTGTTGCCCTGGCCCATGTGCGCCAGCTGATGCGCTGAAGAACGCCGAAAGGACGGCGCAGGCGCGACAAGCCGCCTGCAGAGGCCGTGCTATCTTCAGGTGAAGAAAACGTTGTCCATCACGTTGTCCAACACCTGAAGAGGAGCAAATCCATGAGCTACCCCATCGATCTGTCCGGCCGCGTGGCGCTCGTCACGGGCGCTTCGAGCGGCCTGGGTGCGCAGTTCGCACGGGTGCTGTCTCGTGCGGGTGCCGCGGTTGTCCTGGCGGGCCGGCGCACCGATCGCCTGAAGGCCTTGCGTGCCGAACTGGAGGCTGCGGACGGCGACGCCCACGTGGTCGAGCTGGACGTCACCGACATCGCCAGCATCAAGTCCGCCGTGGCCCACGCCGAGACCGAGGTCGGCGTGCTCGACATCCTGATCAACAACTCCGGCGTCAGCACGACACAGAAGCTGCTCGATGTCACGCCCGAAGATTTCGATTTCGTGTTCGACACCAATGTGCGCGGTGCTTTTTTCGTCGCGCAGGAAGTCGGCAAGCGCATGGTGGCCCGCGCCCGTGGCGCGGCGCCCGGTACCTACACAGGCGGGCGCATCGTCAACATCGCTTCGATGGCTGGCCTGCGTGTGCTGAGCCAGATCGGCCCCTACGCGATGAGCAAGGCGGCCGTGATCCACATGACCCGCGCGATGGCGCTGGAGTGGGGCAAGTACGACATCAATGTCAACGCCATCTGTCCCGGCTACATCGACACCGAGATCAACCACCACCACTGGCAGACCGACGCCGGGCAGAAGCTGATCAACATGCTGCCCCGCAAGCGCCTGGGGACGCCGCAGGATCTGGACGCGGTGCTGATGATGCTGTGCGCCAACGAGAGCCGCTTCATCAACGGTGCCATCATCCAGGCCGACGACGGCTTCGGCCTCTGATGCAGACGCAAGGAGGCTGCCGATGAGACGGAACCTGACGCCGCTGGAGGCGCGCATCGTCGCGGTGCTGGTGGAGAAGGAGGCGACGGTGCGCGACTCCTATCCGCTGTCGCTCAACGCGCTGTGCGCCGGCTGCAACCAGAAGACGGCCCGCGAACCGGTGATGAACCTGGGTGATGCCGAGGTGCTGGCCGCGATCGAGGAACTCAAGGCGCTGAACCTCGTCAACGAGGTCAGCGGCACGCGGGTGGTGCGCTACGAACACAACCTGGCGCGGGTGCTCGGCGTGCCGGGCGCGGCGGCGGCATTGCTGACATTGCTCATGCTGCGCGGCCCCCAGACGGCGGCCGAACTTCGCCTGCACTGCGAGCGTCTGCACCGCTTTGCCGACGTGTCGTCGGTCGAAGGTTTCCTCGACGAACTCGCGGAAAAATCTCCACCGCGTGTGCGCAAGCTGCCGCGGGCGCCGGGGGCGCGCGAGTCGCGCTGGGCGCATTTGCTGTGTGGTGATGCCGGACTGGAGGCGATGTCCACCGAATCGGCGGCGTCCTATGCGGTTGATGCGGGTTTGGCGGAGGAAGTGGCGGTGCTGCGGGCCGAGGTGGCCGAGTTGCGCGGGCAACTGGCCGGTATTGCCGCAGCACTGGGCGTGGAGCTGTGATCCATGCACTGGGCGCAGGTCTCCCCGGGTGACTGATCGCAGTCTGCTGGTTGTCCTGCTGGTGCTGGTGGCGCTGCAGGTGGTCGGGCTGCTGTGGCTGGTCTGGCAGCGCCTGACCGAGGCCGCTGATCCGGCCAACGGTGCGGAGCGTCTGCAAACCACGGCAGACGCCATCATCGACGCCGGCCACGCCCACAGCGAGCGCGTCGAGCGCGAACTGCGCACCGAAGTGCAGGGCAGCGCCCGCGGCACCCGGCAGGAGCTGAACGCGGCACTGTCCCAGTTCCAGCGCCTGTTGCTCACGCAGACCGGCGAGGCCAGCCGCACCCAGTCTGATCACTTGCACCAGCTCACCGAGGCCAATGACCGCCGGCTCGCCGGGCTGCAGCAGTCCATGGAGCAGCGCCTCGACGCCGTGCAGCTCAGTGTCGAGCAGCGGCTGGCGAGCCTGCAGGCCGACAACGAGCGCAAGCTCGACCAGATGCGTGCGACGGTCGACGAGAAGCTGCACGCCACGCTGGAAGCCCGCCTCGGCGAGAGCTTCAAGCAGGTGGCCGACCGGCTGGAGCAGGTGCACCGCGGTCTGGGCGAGATGCAGACGCTGGCGCAAGGCGTTGGCGACCTGAAGCGGGTGCTGGGCAATGTGAAGACACGCGGACTGCTGGGCGAGGTGCAGCTCGGGGCACTGCTGGAGCAGGTGTTCACCGTCGAGCAGTACGCGACCAATGTCGTGACCGTGCCTGGCAGCAATGACCGGGTGGAGTTCGCGATACGGCTGCCGGGCCGTGGCGCTGCGGGCCACGGGGTGCCGGTCTGGTTGCCAATCGACGCCAAGTTTCCGCGCGAGGACTACGAGCGCCTGCTGGACGCGCAGGACCGCGCCGACAAGCCGGCTGCCGAGCTGGCCGCCCGTGCGCTGGAGCTGCGGGTGCGCGACGAAGCCCGCACGATTGCCGCCAAGTACCTCGCGCCGCCGCACACCACCGACTTTGCCGTCCTGTTCCTGCCGACCGAGGGCCTGTACGCCGAGCTGTTGCGCCGCCCCGGGCTGAACGAGCGCCTGCAGCGCGAACACCGCGTCACGCTGGCAGGACCGACCACGCTGCTGGCGATGCTCAACAGCCTGCAGATGGGTTTCCGCACGCTGGCGCTGGAGCAGCGCAGCGCCGAGGTCTGGCAGATTCTTGGGGGCGTGAAAATCGAATTTGCACGTTTCGGCGACGCATTGGAAAAAACCCGCAAGAAGTTGCATGAAGCCAGCCAGAGCATCGAGTCCGCGGAAGTGCGCACAAGGGCCATGGCGCGTCAGCTTCGGGCGGTGGAGTCGCTCGATTCCACGGAATCCACCCACGTTCCGCCAGCCGCTGCACCCCTTGAGTAGGGGGCTTCACCTCTGCTTGCGGGGGGAGGTGACCTGTTCGCCCCGTCGCAAAGTGCTTACGCTTCAGACCGATTGCAATTTCCATTCGATGGAGTAGTTGGTCCTGAAGACTCCATTGCTTGACAAGGCGGCTCCTCCGGGAGTCGCCTTTTTTTTGCGGAAACCGGCCCTGCCTACCGTGCCGGATCGAGCGCATCCCGCAGCGCGGCATCGACAGGAAAAGGCGCGCCGCTGATCCACGCCGCCAGCACCTGTGCGCCGAGCGCGGCGCTGGTGATGCCACGTGAGCCGAGACCGGCAAACAGGAACAGCCCGTGGTCCGCCCCTTGGCAGCGGGGCAGGTGGCGCAGCCTGTCCAGTCGGATCCGTCCAGTCAGACGTGCGGCGTCGCAAGCGTTCCGGTCCACGGGCGGGCCGATCAGTGGCAGCCGGTCTGGCGTGGTGGCGCGCCAGCCGACACGGCCGGTGGCGGACAGCGCCGTTGTGCTCGCCAGCGTGGCTGGGCAGATGCCGAGCCGGGCTGCACGCTCCAGGTTGCGCTGCTGGTCGGCGGCGCGCAGGGTGCCGTCCAGGTCATCGGGCTGGCTCGTCGCACCGGTTAGCACCTGCCCGTCCGGCAGCGTCAGGCCATAGCCCTGGCCCGACAAGGCCCGGCGCGGCTGGCGCAGGCCCGGCGTGTCGGCGCCCAGCACTGTGGTCTGGCCACGCACGGCTTGCAGGGCCGTGGCTGCACTGTGGGGCGCCAGCAGGTGGTCGACGGTGTTGGCGTTGGCCAGCACGACGATCGGTGCTTCTGCCAGCACTCGGCCGCGGTGGTCCAGCGCCTGCCAGCCACCTGCGGGACTGCGGCGCAGCGCATCGACGGTGGTCTGCCCCTGGAACTCTGCCAGTCCAGCCGACAGGGCCTGCCCCAGCAGCCAGCGGGACCAGTCGCCCGGTGACAGCCAGCCGGCCTGGGTGTAGAACCAGCCGCCGGATTCGGCGGGCAGCCCCGTGCGTTCGCGCGCCTCGTCGACCGAGATCCAGCGCACGTAGTCCGTGGGCAGCCCGACCTGCGCCAGTTGCGCCGCGGCCTGTGCCGCGTCGATGCGGTGTTCCAGCCGTACAAATCCGCCCAGATCGCCTGCGACCGCCCCCGACGCAATCGCCGGCCTAGCCAGCCGCGCTGTCAGCAGCGATGCAGCGCGGAACCAGCGTGCGTGCAGGCTGTCCGGCGCATTGAACGTGCCGTGCATCAGGCCGCCCGGATTGCCGGAGGTTTCCTGCGCAGGTGCAGCCTGCCGGTCCAGCACCGTCGGTTTCCAGCCCTGACGTGCCAGCGCCCACGCTGCGGCGCATCCGGCCAGTCCGGCGCCGATGACCAGCGCCTCGCGCGGCCCCTGGTGCGGCGGCCGGAAGGCGACGGGCTGCGGCAAGGTGTAGCGCGGAGCGAAGCGGGCCTGCGTGCAGCGTGTCTCCGCCGTGTCCACCACGAACCCGTTGCGGACCAGGCCGTCTCGCACCACGGCCTCGGTCCGGGGGGTCACCAGGGTCGCGCCGGGTGCGGCCAGCCGGTTCAGCCGCCTGAGCAGATCAGGGGTCAGCAGGGCGTGGCCGTCGAGCAGGAAGGTGTCCACCTGCGCCTGCAGCCCGCGCAGCGCCGGCTCCGGCCTGCCGGCTTCGCCGTGCAGGTGCATCCATTGCACCCGTCCGCCGTCGAGATCGGCGCTGTCCGGGCCATCCAGCGCCAGGACGATCAAGCGTCCGACGCGCCGCGGATCAGCGCTCCAGGCGGCCCGCAGTGCGGCAAACCGTGCGGGCGCCCCTGCACCGATGTCCAGCACGACGAAGCGTTCGCGGCCCTGCCAGCGGTCGGGCAGGCCGCAGGTGGCGAGGAAGTCGGGGCAAGGGGAGGGAGCAGGCACGCGCGGAGTCACTTTTCAGGCCGCGCATTGTGCGCCCCATGGGTGCCTTGTCCTCGTCAACGTTCGTGGTCCATTGGGTGCCCGGGTTTCACGGCGGTGACCAGTGCCTCGCACAGCACGAAAGCATTCAACATCCGTCGAGCATCCGTGCCGACCCGGATGACGACACCTTCGTCGGTGCATGTGGCGAAGCGGTTCAGGCGACCGCGTGCCAATCGGAGGATGCGTGAACCGAAATCCGCCAACACGAACCAGCTAGGGCAGGGTGTCACGTCGTGCCACACCGCCACGTGCACCAGCCACTCGCCGCCCGACACGATGTCCCGGTTCTTCGTGCCGGTATCGACCTGGTGGCACCCGACCGCCCGCATGCGCGCCTGCAGATGCGTCGCGATCAGCCGATCCTCTTCGCCGGTCCAGTCGAAGTGGATGCGTGTCGCGGATCGCAAAGACTGCGCGACATGCACGAACTCCGGTCGCAAGACCATCCCTTTTAGGCTGGCGAGGCCAAGCGCCGAATCCTCGATGTCTTGCGAAGCCGCCAGGCACTCCGGGGGCAGCCACGGATCCTGGGGGGATGTTGTGCCAATGGCCTGTGGCTCCCAGCCGTCAAGAAAGGCGAGTTTCATCTCCTGGAAACCCTTCAGGCCGAACCGCTGGGCCAGGCGCACCACCGAGGCAGGGATCGTTCCGCAGGCCTCCGCCACCTCGTGGATCCGATAATGGTGCAGGGTCGCCGCATGCAGAAGACAGAATCGTGCCACGTTCCGCAGCTTGGGGCTGAGAAGGGGCAGCTCACGCTGGAGTTCCTGCATCAGGCGGGAGCTGGCCGTTCTACTGCCATCAAACGTAGGGGACGCGACCGGTGGCATGCTGGTGGTTTCTTTCCCGCAAAGTGATGGGTTGGCAATGAAAACGATGGCCCGAGACAAGTCGACCACCAAGAAAATCACCGCCACGGATGTGGCCGAGCGTGTCGGGGTCTCCAAATGGACCGTGTCCCGCGCGTTCACCGATGGGGCGTCCATAGCGCCGGATGTGCGGGAAAAGGTGCTGAAGGTGGCCGCAGAGATGGGGTATGCGCCGAATCTGCTCGCGCGCAGCCTGTCCACGCGCAGCACGCGGCTGATCGCATTGGTGGTCGATGAACTCGGCAACCCGAACCAGCTCTACATGCTGAGCGAGGCCACCCGGCAGCTCCAGGCCAAGGGCTTCAGCTCGCTGCTGCTCAACCTCAGTCCGGAGTACGGCGCGGGGGCGGCGCTGCGGCTGGCCGACCAGTTCCAGGTGGACGGCATCATGTTCATGGGCACCTCGCTCGACCAGGAGCTGATCGAGCTGGCCCAGAAGATCCGCCGCATCCCGCTGGTGGTCGTCAGCCGCAACAGCGCGCTGGCGAACATTCCCTACGTCACCACCGACGGCTATGCGGCCGGCGCGGAGATCGCCGACCTGTTCCTCGCCGAAGGGTACCGTCGCATCGGGCACATGGCCGGCCCGCCATCCGATCGCACCGAGCTGCGCCGGCTCGATGGTTTCCGTGATCGCCTGCGGGCGCGGGGCGTGGCGCTGGACTGCGTGCTGAAGACGTCCCACTACCGGCGCGACGAGGGCATGCAGGCGCTGCTGCGCTACCTGGGCGCCACGCCGCGTGACCAGCGCGTCGAGGCGCTGTTCTGCGAGAGCGACATCCTGGCCATCGGGGCGCTGGACGCGCTGTCCTCGATGGGCGCGCAGAACCGCATCGCCATCGTCGGCTTCGACGACATCGAGATGGCGTCCGCCCCGCCCTACGCGCTGACCACCTTCCACCAGCCGACGGACTACCTCGTGTCCGAAGCCATCCGCCGACTGCTGGAGCCGGACACCGTGGCCGAGACCTCGCTGCTGGCGCCCGGCACGCTGGTGCTGCGGTCGTCGCATCGCCGTCTGGCCTGATCGGACCTGCGCCAGCCGGGTCGGTCAGGTCACCACGGGCCGGCCGTCCTGCAGCCGCACGGCCTTGCCCGTCCGGCACGACAGCGTTGCCGCTTCGGCCACGGCCAGCGCGTTGACCCCGTCCTGCAGCGTCACGGGGTAGCCGGTGCCAGCCTTGACCGCGTCGATGAAGGCGCGCCACTCCGCCTCGTACGCCTTCATGTAGCGTTCCAGGAAGAAGTATTCCGGCTTGGCGCTGGTGGCCCCGGCGGTGGTGATGCGCGCCACGGTGTTCTCCAGCACGTTGCCGGCCTGGAGCAGCCCGGTCGAGCCGAGCAGCTCCAGCCGCTGGTCGTAGCCATAGACGGCGCGGCGGCTGTTCTTGATCACCGCGATGCGCCCGTCGGCAAAGCGCAGCGTGATCACGGCGGTATCGACATCGCCGGCCTCGCCGATCGCGGGATCGACGATGCTGGTGCCGGTGGCCGAGACCTCGACGGGGGCAGCGCCGAAGAGCCAGCAGGCCATGTCGAAGTCGTGGATCGCCATGTCGCGGAACAGGCCGCCGGAGACCTTGATGTAGCTGACCGGCGGCGGGCCCGGGTCGAACGAGGTGATCGACAGCAGCTCGCCGCGGCCGATCTCGCCCGCGTCGAGGGCGCGCTTGACGGCAGCGAAGTTCGGGTCGAACCGGCGGTTGAAGCCGATCATCACTGGTTTGCCGGTCTTCGCCACGGCCGCCTGGCAGGCCAGCGCGCGCTCCAGGCTCAGATCGACCGGCTTCTCGCACAGCACGGCCTTGCCCGCTGCGGCAGCGGCTTCGATCAGGCCGGCGTGGGTGTCGGTGGAGGTGGCGATCAGCACCGCGTCGATCGACGGGTCGTTGATGATGTCCAGCGAGGAGCGGGCCTGTGCGCCGTAGGCAGCGGCCAGCGTCTCGGCGGCGGCGGTATTCACGTCCGAGACGGCCACGAGGCGGCTGTCCGCGTTGGCGGCGATGCTCTTGGCGTGTACGTTGCCGATACGGCCTGCGCCCAGCAATCCGACATTGATCATGGGGAAATTCTCCGGTGTGGTGTTGAAGTGAATATCAGGCCGGCATGCGGGCCAGGAACTGCTCGAACTCGGCATCCGCGATCGGCACGGCGTGTTCCGGCGCCGGGTAGACGCCGCTGTTCACATCCGCCACGAATTCCTTGAAGGCGGCCACGCGCTCGCTTTGCAGGCGGGCGTATTCGGTGGCGAAGTCGCGGTAGGTCTTGGCGTGGCGCGGCTTGTGGCCCTTGGTGTGGCCGAGCACGTCCTCGGCGAACAGGTACTGGGCATCCGCGCCCGGCCCGGCGCCCATGCCGAGCATGAGCATGCTGGTGCGGCGCGAGATTTCGGTGCCCACGCGGTCGGGCACCACCTCCAGCTCGGCGCCGAACACGCCGATCGCTTCGAGCCGCTGGACGTGCTCCCACACGGCCAGGGCGCTGGGTGCGGTCTTGCCCACCGCCTTGAAGCCGCCGGTCCAGGTGCATTGCGAAGGGATCAGGCCGACGTGGGCGACCACGGGCACCGCGTCGTCGCACAGCCGCTTCTGGATGTCCAGCGAGGCGGCGCAGTAGACGCAGTCGCCGCCGACCGCCATGAACTTGAACGCGGCACGCAGGTAGTCTTCGGCGGTGATCAGGTCACCAAAAGGGCCATACGGCAGACCCACCTGCACGAAGCAGCGCCCCGCCGCGGCGCGCATCTCCGCCGTGAAGAACCGTCCTTCGATGGACAGCATGTCCACGCCGGCGGCGTCGGCGGCCGCCGCTTCCTCCGTCGTGGTCACGTACAGCATGGAAATCGGGCGCACCCCCTTGAGGGCGCGCATGTCGGCCACGGTCGGGCGCTTGGATCGGGTCATGGTGGGGTTCCTGTTCAGGCTTGGACGGTGGCGGGCACGGTGAAGGCGGCGCGGAAGGCTTCAAGCGCGGTTTCCGGCTCGCCCGAGGCGAAGGCTTCCATGCAGACGGTGCCGCGGTAGCCCATCGCGTCGAGTGCGCGTGCCACACCGGCGTAGTTGACCTCGCCGGTGCCGGGTTCCATGCGGCCGGGCACGTCGGCGACCTGCACCTCGCCGATCCACGGCAGGCAGCTCCGGCACAGCTCGATCAGATTGCCCTCGCCGATCTGGGCGTGGTAGAGGTCGAGGTTGAGCTTCAGTCCCGGCCGGTTGACCGACGACACCAGCGCCAGCGTGTCCTTGGCCAGCGCAAACGGCACACCGGGGTGATCGACCGGCAGGTTCAGGTTCTCGACCATGAAGGTCACGCCGTGGCGCTCGGCCAGATCGGCGATGCGGTTCAGGGTGTCGCGGGCCTTCAGCCACATCGCGCCGGTGACGGTTTCACACGGCGTGACGGGCAGGCCGCGGTCGCCCAGGCCCGTGCCGTGCAGGTTCAGCCGTGCGACGTTCAGCCGCTTGCCGACGGCGATGGCTTCTTCGGCGGTGGCCAGCAGCGCGGCTGCACCCTCGTCGTCGCTCAGTCGGCCATGCAGGTAGCCGGTCATCGACGAAAACCGGGCGCCCGACCGCTCCAGCATCGCCAGATCGTGGTTCGGCCAATTCCAGATGCCGACCTCGAAGTCCATTTCGGTCAACCGGCTCAGGCGCCAGGACATGGGGCGGTCGTTCCACAGCATTTCGGCGCATGCGGCCAGTACAAAGGGGGAGTTCACGGTGAAGTCTTCTTTCAGCTCGTCAGGTCGGATCGCAGTGTAGAAAGACGTGCATCCGGGTGCAATAGCAT
>JBEANV010000045.1:0-12399 GCA_041165285.1 Pseudomonadota bacterium
CATCTTCCCCGGGCTGGATTCGCTGAACGTGCGGCTGAACGACCGGGTGCGCATCCGGGTGGGCAACCTGACGATGACGAACCACCCGATCCACCTGCACGGCCACGAGTTCGAAGTCACGGGCACGGACGGCGGGCCGGTGCCGAAGTCCGCACGCTGGCCGGAAGTCACCACCGACATCGCGGTCGGGCAGATGCGGCAGATCGAGTTCATCGCCAATGAAGAAGGCGACTGGGCCTTCCACTGCCACAAGAGCCACCACACGATGAACGCGATGGGCCACAACGTGCCGACGATGATCGGCGTCGATCACTCGGGGCTGGCGAAGAAGATCACCAAGCTCATCCCTGACTACATGGTCATGGGCGAGCGCGGCATGGCCGACATGGGCGAGATGGAGATGCCGCTGCCCGACAACACGGCGCCGATGATGACCGGCGAAGGACCGTTCGGCGGGGTCGAGATGGGCGGGATGTTCAGCGTCGTGAAGGTGCGGCGCGACCAGAAGCCGGGCGACTACAGCAACCCCGGCTGGTTCAAGCACCCCAAGGGCACTGTCGCCTACGAATGGACTGGCGAGCCGCTGCCCGAGCCGGCCAAGGCCGCGCCCGCCGAACCTGCGCCGACGGACACCACCGTGCGCGCCCGCAAGCCCGTCGATCACAAGCACCACTGAAACCACTGAACAAGGCCACGACCATGACTGTCCACACCACCAACACCCTCTCCCGCCGCACCCTGCTCGCCGCCGGCTGTGCCCTGTGCTGCGGCCTCGCCCTCAGCCCAGAGGCAGGTGCCCACGGCGAAAAAACCCACGCCGCCGGCCCCGTCAAGAAGGAACAGAAAGCCTGGGGCATCGCCGGCAACCCGCGTGCCGTGGGCCGAACCATCACGGTGCGCATGGGCGACGACATGCGCTTCCGGCCCGACCGCATCGAGGTACGCGAGGGCGAGACGGTGCGGCTGGTGATGCACAACGAGGGCAAGCTGATGCACGAGTTTGTCATCGGCACCCCGCCGGATCTCGCCGAACACGCGGCGCTGATGGTGAAGTTCCCTGACATGGAGCATGACGAGCCTTACATGGCCCATGTCCCGCCGGGCAAGTCCGGCGCGATCGTGTGGAACTTCAACCGCGCCGGGGACTTCCAGTTCGCATGCCTGATCGCCGGACATTTCCAGTCCGGCATGGTGGGCGCACTGCAGGTGACCCCGCGTGTCACCCCGAAAGCCCGTTGAACCGTTGATGCACAGCAAGGAGAAATTGCCATGAACCGTTGGACCGCCGCGCTCACCCTCACCGCCGCCCTGTGCGCCACGCTGCCTGCGCACGCCCAGAGCACTGACGCCGAGGTGCTGAAGATCGACAAGCCACAGCAGAAGATCACGCTCAAGCACGGCGAGATCAAGAACCTCGACATGCCCCCGATGACGATGGTGTTCCGCGTGCAGGACGCCGGGATGCTCGACGCCGTGAAGGTGGGCGACAAGGTGAAGTTCGATGCGGACAAGGTGGGCGGACAGTACACCGTCACCAAGCTGGCGGCGTCGAAGTAAGCGGCCTGCCGCGGCGGGGCGGTCAGCCCAGGTACCGCCCCTCCAGATGCGCCCGGAAATGCGCCGGGTTCAGCGCCTCGCCACTGGCCCGCCGCGTCAGTTCCGGCGTCTCCCAGCGCGAACCCTGCCGCCAGATGTGGTCCTTGAGCCAGTCGAACACCGGGTTCAGATCCCCCGCGGCGATGCGCTCGTCGAGGTCGAGCATCTGGCGGCCCATCGTCGCAAACCACTGCGCGGCGTACATCGCCCCCAGCGTGTAGCAAGGGAAATACCCAAACGATCCGGACGGCCAATGCACGTCCTGCATCGGGCCGTTGCGGTAATCGCCCCGCGTGTCGCGCCCGAGATAGGCGGCCATCTTCTCGTCCCACAGCAAGGGGATGTCGGCCACCTCGATCTGGCCTTCGATCAGCGCCCGCTCGATCTCGAAGCGCAGGATGACGTGTGCCGGGTAGGTCACCTCGTCGGCATCGACGCGGATCAGCCCCGGCTCGACCCGCGTGGCAAGGCGCGTCAGGTTCTCGCCCGTGAACGCCGGCTGCGGGCCGAAGTGCTCGACCATCAGCGGCACCAGTTGCGCCACGAAACCGGGGTGCGCGCCGAGCTGCATCTCGAAGGACAGGCTCTGGCTCTCGTGCAGCCCGAAGGAGCGCGCACGGGCGATCGGCTGGCCGAGCCACTCGCGCGGCAAGCCTTGTTCGTAGCGGGCGTGGCCGGTTTCATGCACCGTGCCCATCAAGCTCGACATCAGGTTGTCCACCGCGTAGCGCGTCGTCAGCCGCACGTCCTCGGGCACGCCGCCGGAGAAGGGGTGCGTGCTCTCGTCGAGCCGGCCACCGTCGAAGTTGAAGTCGAGGAACTGCATGACCCGCAGGCTCAGTGCCTTCTGCTGCGGCAGCGGGAACGGCCCGGCCGGCTGCAGCACCGGCGGCTCGGCCTGCTGGCGAGCCCGCACATCCCGGATCAGACCGGGCAACCACGTTTTGAGATCGCTGAACACGCGGTCCACCTCGGCGCTGGTCATGCCCGGCTCGAAGCGGTCCATCAGCGCGTCGTAGGGCATGAGTCCGGTCGCGTCGGCCAGGTGCATGGCCTCCTCTCGGGCGATCTGCACGACCGGCTTGAAGTTCTCGACAAAACCAGCCCAGTCGTTGGCGGGTCGCTGGCGGCGCCAGGCGTGTTCGCAGCGGGCGGTGGCGAGGGTGCGGCGCTCGACCAGCGCAGCGGGCAGCGCGTTGGCGGCGAGCCAGTCGCGGCGCATCTCGCGCAGGTTGGCGCGCTGCCAGTCGGACAGCGTCTCGCCCTCGGCCTGGCGCAGCAGGGCGGCCAGCGCGGGGTCGGTGCGCTGGGCGTGCAGCAGGCCGTCGAGTTCGGCCATCGCCGCAGCGCGGGCTTCGTTGCCACCGGAGGGCATGTTGGCGGCCTGGTCCCAGCCGACGATCGAGCCGAGGTGCTCGAAGCGGTAGAGGCGCAGGAAGCGGGCTTCAAGGTCGGAGTAAGCAGACACGGTGTCCCCCTTCAGTCGTTGAACAGACAAAGAACATGGCGAATCAGGGCGCGAACTGCCCCGGGAACACCCAGAGCAACCCCGCTGTCATCACCAGATAGCGCACGAACTTGCCGATCGCCATGTAGAGCAGACACGGCCAGAACGGCAACTTCAGCCACCCTGCCACTGCACACAGCGGATCGCCCACCACCGGCAACCAGCTCAGCAGGCACGCCTTCGCCCCGAAGCGGCGCAGGATGGCCAGCGCGCGGTGGTCGGCCGCCGGGTGGTGGGTGACGTGCTCGTAGGCTTGTTCGGCGCCATAGCCCATCCACCAGGTGATGGCGCCCCCGATCGTGTTGCCAGCCGTCGCCACCAGCACGGCGGGCCAGAACAGTTCCGGGTTGAGCTTGACCAGCCCGAACACCGCTGGCTCCGAGCCAAGCGGCAAGAGCGTCGCCGAGATCAGCGAGACGATGAAGATGGTGCTGAGGCCGAACTTCGGCAGCGCCAGCAGCAAGAGCAGTGAGTCGATCCAGGCTTCCATGGCGGGCATTCTGCTTGAGCTGGGCCAAAACGGGCGCCGCTATACTCCTGCCTCCTTTTTCAGCACCTCCCCCACCTTTCCCCGCCCTCCCCCTCCATGCGCATCGGCCCCCACACATTGCCGAATCGCCTGTTCGTCGCGCCCATGGCGGGTGTGACCGACCGGCCCTTCCGCCAGTTGTGCAAGCGACTGGGGGCGGGCTATGCGGTGAGCGAGATGGTCACGTCGCGCGCCGACCTGCGCGACAGCCTGAAGACCTCGCGCCGCCTGAACCACGATGGGGAGGTCGAGCCGATCGCCGTGCAGATCGCCGGCACCGATGGCGAGATGATGGCCGAGGCGACCCGCTACAACATCGACCGCGGCGCGCAGATCATCGACATCAACATGGGCTGCCCGGCCAAGAAGGTCTGCAACCAGTGGGCCGGCTCGGCGCTGATGCAGGACGAGGCGCTGGCGCTGGACATCGTCGCCGCCGTGGTCGAGGCCGCTGCGCCGCACGGGGTGCCGGTCACGCTGAAGATGCGCACCGGCTGGTGCAACGAACAGAAGAACGCCGTGGCGATTGCGCTGGGCGCCGAGGTGCGCGGGGTGGCGATGGTCACGGTGCATGGCCGCACCCGCGAGCAAGGCTACAAGGGCGACGCCGAATACGCCACGATCGCCGCAGTGAAGGCTGCGCTGCGCATCCCGGTCTGCGCGAATGGTGACATCACCAGCCCGCAGAAGGCCCGCGAGGTGCTGGCCGCGACCGGCGCCGACGCATTGATGATCGGCCGCGCCGCGCAGGGGCGGCCGTGGATCTTCGGCGAGATCGCACATTTCCTCGACACGGGTGAAATCGCCGCCGCACCACCGACGCTGTTGGTGCGTGACTGGCTGATCGAACACCTGCATGACCACTACAGCCTCTACGGCGAGCGCGCCGGCGTGCGCACGGCGCGCAAACACATCGGCTGGGCCGTGCATGACCTGCCCGGCGGCCGGGCCTTCCGCGCCCGCATGAATCTGATCGAACACACGGCCGCACAGGCGCAGGCCGTACAGGACTTCCTGGGCGCCCTGGCCGACACCCATCCGTCGTGGCCCCAGGCCGCCGCCCCCATGGACGACGACGCCGCAGACACGGACACAGCAGCAGAAACACAGGCCGCATGAGCACCAGCCCCTCCGAACACAGCCCCATCGACCTCTCGATCCGCGAGATCCTGGCCGTCTATTTCCGTGACCTCGAAGGCACGGAACCACACGCCCTCTACGACATGGTCGTGAAGGCGGTGGAGCGCCCGCTGCTCGATGTCGTGATGTCGCAGGCCGAGGGCAACCAGAGCCGCGCGGCCGAGTGGCTCGGCATCAACCGCAACACGCTGCGCCGCAAGCTCGTCGAACACAAGCTGATCGACTGAACCGCATTCAAACGACCTCCTGAGTCCGCCCAAGCCCATGACCACCGCCCTCCTTTCCGTTTCCGACAAGACCGGCATCGTCGCGTTCGCCCGCTCGCTGCACGCCCACGGCATCAAGCTGCTGTCCACCGGTGGCACCGCCAGGCTGCTGGCCGAATCGGGCCTGCCCGTCACCGAAGTCAGCGAGATCACCGGCTTCCCCGAGATGCTCGACGGCCGCGTCAAGACGCTGCACCCGCGGGTCCACGGCGGCTTGCTCGCCCGGCGTGACGTGCCGGCGCACATGGCCGCGCTGAAGGAACACGGCATCGACACGATCGACCTGCTCATCATCAACCTCTACCCCTTCGCGCAGGCAACCGCCAAGGCCGACTGCACGCTGGAAGATGCGATCGAGAACATCGACATCGGCGGCCCGGCGATGCTGCGGGCGGCGGCCAAGAACTGGCAGGACGTGGGTGTCGTGATCGACCCGAGCGACTACCCGCAGGTGCTGGCCGAGCTGGCAGCCTCCAAGGGCACAAGCCTGACCCGTGCCACCAAGTTCATGCTGGCCAAGAAGGTGTTCTCGCACACTGCCGCCTACGACGGCATGATCAGCAACTACCTGACCGCACTGGAAGCCGGCTCGGAAGAGCAGACCGAAGCCGTTCCCGCCCGTGCCGAATACCCGGCCGTATTCAACCTGCAACTCCACAAGGTGCAGGGCATGCGCTACGGCGAGAACCCGCACCAGTCGGCGGCCTTCTACCGCGAAGCTGCGCCGGCCGCCGGACTGCTCTCCGGCTGGCAGCAGATCCAGGGCAAGGAGCTGAGTTTCAACAACATCGCCGATGCGGACGCGGCGTGGGAATGCGTGAAGGCGTTCGACGTGCCGGCCTGCGTGATCGTCAAGCACGCGAATCCGTGCGGCGTGGCCGTCGGCGCGACGCCGCTGGAGGCGTACCAGAAAGCGCTGAAGACCGACCCGACCAGCGCCTTCGGCGGCATCATGGCCTTCAACCGCCCCATCGACGCGGACGTGGTGAACGAGATCAACGCCAACAAGCAGTTCGTCGAAGTGGCCATTGCCCCGGCCTTCACGGCGGAAGCCCGCGCCGCCTACGCCAGCAAGACCAATGTGCGCCTGCTGGAGGTGCCGGTCGCCAAGGTCACGAACGCGCTGGACTTCAAGCGCGTCGGCGGCGGGATGCTGCTGCAGTCGGCGGACGACGTGGACATCGTGGGCGGCGAGGTCAAGGTCGTCACCAAGCTGCAGCCGAGCGCGCAGCAACTGGCCGACCTGCGCTTCGCCTGGACCGTGGCGCGCTTCGTCAAGAGCAACGCCATCGTGTTCTGCAAGGACGGCATGACGATGGGCGTCGGAGCCGGCCAGATGAGCCGCCTCGACTCGGCCCGCATCGCCAGCATCAAGGCGGGCCACGCCGGTCTGACGCTGCAAGGGACGGCCGTGGCGAGCGATGCGTTCTTCCCGTTCCGCGATGGGCTGGATGTGGTCGTGGACGCGGGCGCGACCTGCGTGATCCAGCCGGGTGGCTCGATGCGCGACGCCGAAGTCATCGCCGCCGCCGACGAGCGTGGCATCGTGATGGTGCTCACTGGCACGCGGCACTTCCGCCACTGAGCGGCACACCAGGACAGCAGGACAGACCCGGATGCGCATCCTCGGTATCGATCCGGGCCTCCAGGTCACCGGCTTCGGCGTCATCGACGCGGATGGCCCGCGCCTGAGCTACGTCGCCAGCGGCACCATCAAGACAGCCGAAGCACCGCGTGGTGACCTGCCGCAGCGCATCCGCATCATCTTCGAGGGTGTGCGCGAGGTGGTCTCGACCTACCAGCCGGACACGGCGACGGTCGAGATCGTCTTCGTCAATGTCAATCCGCAGAGCACGCTGCTGCTCGGGCAGGCGCGTGGGGCAGCGCTGGCGGCGCTGGTGTCCTCCAGCAGCACGCTCAGCGTGTGCGAGTACACCGCGCTGCAGATGAAGAAGGCCATCGTCGGCCACGGCCACGCCAGCAAGGAGCAGGTTCAGGCGATGGTGCAGCGCCTGCTGCAACTGCCAGCGCTGCCGGGCAAGGACGCCGCCGACGCGCTCGGGCTGGCGATCACGCACGCCCACGCGGGCAGCTCCTTTGCCGCCATCGCCCAGGGCGGCACGCTCAACCGCAAGGCCCACGCCCAGTACCGGGGCGGACGCAGCTACTGAGCCGGCACCACCGGCCCGTCCAGGTCCAGTTGCTCGAACACATCCGGCGGCACGGCCGGACTGAACAGGAAGCCCTGGTATTCATGCACGCCCCGCGCGCGCAGCCACGCGAGCTGCTCGGCGGTCTCGACCCCTTCGGCCACCATGTTGACCTTCAGCACCTGGCACATGGTCACGATCATCTCGGTGAGCGCGGGCAAGGTGTCCAGCGCGCGGATGAAGGAGCGGTCAATCTTGAGCGTGTCGACGGGATAGCGGTGCAGATAGGCCAGGTTGGAATAACCGGTGCCGAAGTCGTCGATCGCGATGCCCAGCCCGAGTGCGCTCAGCGCCTCCAGCGTGGCGACGGTGCGCCCGTCATGGCCCAGCAGCACCGACTCGGTGATTTCCAGTTCGAGCGCACGCGGGTCACAGCCGGTGCGGTCGAGGATGTCACGCACATCCTGCAGCAACGCGTTGTAGAAGAACTGCCGCGGCGAGAGATTGACGGAGATTTTCAGCACCCGGCCTTGCTGCGCCCAGCACACCTGCTGCCGCGCCGAGGCCTCCAGCACCATCGCACCCAGTTCGCAGATCAGGCCGCAGTCCTCGCAGACCGGAATGAAAACATCCGGCGGGATCATGCCGCGCTGCGGGTGGAGCCAGCGGGCCAGTGCCTCGGCGCCCATGACCCGCCCAGTTTCGACATTGACACGTGGCTGGAAGTACACCCGGATGTCGCCATGTGCCAGCGCACGGCGCAACTCCACCTCCAGGTCGAGCCGCGACTGCGCCGCCGCATTCATGGCCGGCTGGAACCAGGCGATGCCGTTGCGCCCGGCCGCCTTGGCGCTGTACATGGCCTGGTCGGCATGGCGCATCAGGGTGTCGATGTCCGTGCCATCCTGCGGGAACAGGCTCACGCCGATGGAGGGCGTGACGCGCAACTCCGTCTGTGAAATCTGTACCGGCTGTGCAATGAGCGCCACCAGCTCCTGCGCGCGCCGGGAGGCCACTGAAGCCGCGTCCGTGTGCGGCACCAGCAACAGAAATTCATCACCCCCCAGCCGCGCCACCCGGTCCTGTGGCCCGAGCACGGCGCGCAACCGCCGGGCCAGGTGCATGAGCAGCTCATCGCCGACGCCGTGGCCGAGCGAGTCGTTGACGCGCTTGAAGTGGTCGAGATCGAGGAAGATCAAGGCCGCCTGCAGGCCTTGGCGCTGGCATTCTTCGAGCGCTTGCGGGTAGGCCTTGATGACATGGTTGCGGTTGGGCAACCCGGTCAGCAGGTCGTGGTCGGCCAGGTACTGGGCCTGGGCCTGGGCCTGCTTGAGTCCACTGATGTCGATCTCGGTCACGAGCACCGCCTGCCGCCCTGTGACCGCATCCCGACACAAGCGGGCCGACATGTCGTGCCAGCGCTCGCCCGCCGTGGTCGCGACACGGGCGATGATCTTGCGGTGCCCCTGCTCGACCAGCCCGCGCACCAGCGCACGCAGGTCATCGCGGTCCAGCAGACGTTGCTGGAGGCCTTCGTTGGCAGCCAGCGCACTGGTCCGCGCCGCCGGGTTACGGTAGAGCGGACGGCCACCCCGGCTGTAGAGCGTGGTCATGACCTCGGTGTGCAGCAGCGCCTCGACGCTGCGCAGCGAGTCCGGTGGCATGGCCTGCTGGGGCCGGGCCTCGCAGAGCATCGCCATGCGGCCGTCCGGCAGCCGCACGCCACTGAATCCCACCCACAGCGTCGTCGCACGGCCACCCGGGTAGAGCGTCCATTGTTCGGAAAAGCGCGCATCGCCGCGCTCGAAATCCTGCTGGTACTGGCGCAGCCGACGCGCCACCGACTCCGACATGTCTGCACCCATGTCTCGCCCACGCAGATCGACCAGCGAGCGCGCCTGCCACACGGACAGCCCGGCCGCGTTGGCCCAATGGACACGGCTGCGGTCGATGTCGAAGATCCAGATCGGCTGGTGCAGCGCTTCGAGCAGCCGGGCTTCTTCGGCGTCCGGCAGTGTCTGTGTGCTGCCCCGACCGGCACGGGCCCCATGCAACTGGCCCGGCGTCCGAGTCAAGGTCGTGGAATCCAGCAGCAACTGCATGTCTCGTGCCTTACGCCGACAGCAGCCGGTCGACGCCGAGGTAGCCGGGCTGCGCCTGCACCCGCGCCATCCACTGGCCAATGGCAGGCCAGTCCGCCAGATCGAAGCCACCTTCGCCCGCCAGATGCGTGTAGCCGTAGACGGCGATGTCGGCCACCGAATAGCCGTGGTCGCAGATGAACGCATGTTGCTGCAAATGCGCGTCCAGCACGGCCAGGCCAGCACAGCCGTCGCGGTACCAGCGCGGGAAGTCATCGGCGTGCTCGGCGGCGAGCTGCGGAACGATGTGGGAGAAGAAGCGGGCGGGCGAGATGTTCGGCTCCAGCGTGGTCTGCTCGAAAATCATCCACTGCAGCGCCTGCGCCCGGTGCAGGGGATCGGTGGGCATCAGGGCCGTGCCTTCGCTCAGGAACCAGGCGATCGCGTTCGACTCGCCCAGACCTTGTCCGGCAGCGCTGACCAGAAATGGCACCTGCCCACGTGGATTGACGTTCAGGAACGCCGGGCTGCGGGTTTCACCGGCCAGCACATCCACCGAACGGATACGAACCTTGTCGGCAGGGCCAGCGTTGCCCCGCTGCCGCAGGACCAGCATCGGCTTGAAACTGTTGCCGGAACCGGCCGTGATGAAAAGGGTATGCGCGTCGCCCATGTCGAAGACTTCCTGCTACCCCGGGCGAAGACAGCGTGCCCGGTCCCCGCAAACCGTGCCAGCACGCAGATCGCTCCACAGGCCGAAACACCATTCTCTGGTGTTGTCGGACGAGCACAAAGGAAGTTGAGCACGGTGGCGCCGAATGGCGCGCGGTGGCCCGCGACGTTTCTACGGATTCAACAGGCTCACCAGGCGGGGGCCAGTTCGGCCATGCCCTTCGGTGCGAGCTTCTCGTCCTGGAAGGTAACGATCTCCCAGGCAGTCTCGTCGGCGAGCAGCTTGCGCAACAACTTGTTGTTGAGCGCATGACCACTCTTGAAGGCGGTGTAGTCGGCCAGCAGCGGCTTGCCGCAGACATGCAGATCGCCGATCGCGTCGAGGATCTTGTGCTTCACGAACTCGTCGTCGTAGCGCAAGCCTTCCGCGTTCAGCACGCGGTAGTCGTCGATGACGATGGCGTTGTCCATGCTGCCACCCAGGCTGAGGCCACGCGACCGCATCATCTCCACGTCCTTGGTGAAGCCGAAGGTGCGGGCGCGGGCGATGTCCTGCTTGTAACGACCGGTGGCGAAATCGAACACGACGCGCTGACCGGTGGCGTCTACCGCCGGGTGGTCGAACTCGATCTCGAAGCCCAGGCGGTAGCCGTGGTACGGCGCGAGGCGGGCCCACTTCAGCGAGCGGCCTTCCCCCTCGCGGATCTCGACGGCCTTCTTGACACGCAGGAACTGCTTGGGCGCGTTCTGCAGCGCAATGCCGGCGCTCTGCAGCAGGAAAACGAAGCTGGCTGCCGAACCGTCGAGGATGGGCACCTCGTCGGCCGTGATGTCGATGTACAGGTTGTCGATGCCCAGACCGGCGATGGCAGACAGCAGGTGCTCGATGGTCTGGACCTTGGGCGCGCCGGGATCACCGCCGGGCGAGATGGTCGTGGCCATGCGGGTGTCGCAGACCGACCCGGGTGTCACGGGAATGTCCACCGGGTGCGGCAGGTCGATGCGGCGAAAGACCAGCCCGGTGTCCGGTGCCGCCGGCCGCAGCGTCAGCTCGACCTTCTGACCACTGTGCAGACCAACGCCGACGGCACGGGTCAGCGACTGGAGGGTACGTTGTTGCAACATGGACGCATTCTAGGCAGGCAGCGAAAAAGCCCGGCGTCCTGTGGGACACCGGGCCAAAACGGAAGCGGCAGGGAGCGGCGGGCAGGTCAGTCGGCTTGCTTGCGCAGGAACGCCGGAATCTCGATCTCGTCCATGCCGTTGGCTGCCAGCGCATCCACCTTGGCCGAAGCCTGGGTGCGGTTGGGGCGCCACACGCTCGGGGCACTGGCGTGGCTGGGACTGACGAGCGGGTGGGTCAGCACGGGGATGTTGTCGGTGCCGGTGCGCTGGCCCATCGAGGGCTGGACAACCTGCATCGGCGCCACACGCTGCTGCGGGGCCTGCTGCTGTTGCTGCTTGCCAGCAGGGGCCAGACCCGTGGCAATCACCGTCACGCGCAGCGCGTCGCCCAGGCTTTCATCGTAAGCAGTGCCGTAGATGACATGGGCCTCTTCGGCAGCGTAGCGGCGGATGGTGGTCATCGCGTTGCGGCTTTCGGCAAGCTTGAAGTTCTGCTTGCTCGCGGCAATCAGCACCAGCACGCCACGCGCACCGGACAGGTCCACGCCTTCCAGCAGCGGGCAGGCGACTGCCGACTCGGCGGCCTTGGTGGCACGGTCCGGGCCACTGGCGGTTGCCGTGCCCATCATGGCCTTGCCCGGCTCGCTCATCACCGTCTTGACGTCTTCGAAGTCGACGTTCACCAGACCAGGGATGTGGATGATGTCGCTGATGCCACCGACCGCGTTGCGCAGCACGTCGTTGGCTTCGGCAAACGCTTCTTCCTGTGTCACGTCGTCGCCGAGGACTTCGAGCAGTTTCTCGTTGAGCACGACGATCAGCGAATCGACGTTGGCTTCGAGTTCGTTCAGGCCGACATCGGCCTGCTTCATGCGGCGCGGGCCTTCGAAATCGAAGGGCTTGGTCACGACGCCGACGGTCAGGATACCCATGTCCTTGGCCAGACGGGCGATGACCGGGGCCGCGCCAGTGCCGGTGCCGCCGCCCATTCCGGCGGTGATGAACACCATGTGCGCGCCTTCCAGCGACGACTTGATGCGGTCCACCGCCTCTTCGGCGGAGGCTTTTCCAGCTTCGGGACGCGAACCAGCCCCCAGACCGGTGTGCCCCAATTGCAACAAAGTGTGTGCCTTGGAGCGGTTCAAGGCTTGCGCATCGGTGTTGGCGCAGATGAATTCCACCCCTTGCACCCCGCGGTTGATCATGTGATCCACCGCATTGCCGCCGCCGCCGCCCACGCCGATCACCTTGATCTGCGTGCCCTGGTTGAACTCTTCAATCATCTCGATTCCCATGCCGCTCTCCTTGGATCTGAATTACATCAGAAACTCTT
>JBEANV010000046.1:0-13398 GCA_041165285.1 Pseudomonadota bacterium
GCACCGCCAGCAGGCGGCAGTCGTTGGTCGAGAAATACACCGTGCGCCCGTCCGGCGAGAGCACGTGGTCGTTGTTCGCGGCCGCGTGCGTGCCAGTGTCGATGCGCTCCGGCGCGGCCGATCCATCGGCGCGGACCCGGAACAGCGCGCCCTCGCTGTTGAACAGCAGCCACTGACCGTCCGGCGACCAGTTGGGCGCCTCGATCAGGTGGTCGGTCTCCAGGACGAGGCGGCGCTGGCGCCCGTGGCGGTCGGCGATGGTGAGCTGCGAGCGCTGGCGGCCGGGGACAAACGCCGGGGTGCCGATGAGGTCGAGGGACTGGTCCTGCATGGGATGGCCTTCGTGGACGGGTGGACTCGCCAGTCTCGCAGACCCGGTGCCAGAATCCGCAGCCCCGCTGACAAGACACCGCCCGTGACTCCCCTGCTCAACACCATCGCGTCGATGCCCCTGCCGACCGACGCCACACGCCTGTTCCACGGCCGCGGCGGCCTGCACGCCGGCTGCGCGCACTGGACACTCGATTTCTACCCGCCCGTCTGGGTGCTGACCAGCTTCCAGCCGGTGCCCGATGAGGAACTGGCGACCGTCGGCGCCGCGCTCGCCGCCCGCTGGGCACAACTGGCGCCGGGGCAGCCGCTGAACTGGGTCTTCCAGACGCGCCACGAAGGCCGCGCCGACACGCGGCTGATGACCGGCAGCGTGCCCGAGCCGCACGCGGTGGGCGAGGACGGCGCGCGCTACTTTGTCCACGTGCTGCGCGGCCAGAACAACGGCCTGTTCCTCGACATGGCCGAGGGCCGGCGCTGGGTGCGGGCGCTGGCAACCCAGCGGCCGCGCCTCAAGGTGCTGAACCTGTTCGCCTACACCTGCGCGTTTTCGGTGGTGGCGCTGCAGGCGGGGGCGCGCCAGGTGGTCAATGTGGACATGAGCCACGGCGCACTCGCCATCGGTCAGCAGAACCACCGGCTCAACGGCGTGGCGCCCGGCGCCAGCTTCCTGCCGCACGACCTCTTCAGCTCCTGGGGCAAGGTCAACCGCAGCGGCCCCTACGATCTGGTCATCGTCGACCCACCCAGCCACCAGAAGGGCAGCTTCGTTGCCGGCAAGGACTACGCGCGGGTGATGCGCCGCCTGCCGGACCTGCTCGCGCCGGGCGGGCACGCGCTGCTGTGCCTGAACGCACCCGAGCTGGGCGCCAACTTCCTGACCGAGCCGATGCAAACGCTGGCACCCGAGCTGACCTTGGTGCAGCGCCTGCCCAATCCAGCGGCGTTCGCCGACGTGTCGGTGGAACGGTCGCTGAAGGTGCTGGTCTATCTGGCGCCGGGCTGAGGGGCGGCCTTGGCCTTGCGGGTGCGGCGCACCGGCTCGTCGCGGAGTTCGGTGTAGTCGGGCTCCACCAGCGGACCGCGCGTGTGGGGTTCGGACAGCGCCAGCGCCGCCGCCGCGGTGAGCTTCGGGTAGCTCACCTTGCCGTCGGCGCCGAACTTGCCGAGCAGGATCTCGCCCTTGTTGGCGCCAGCGGCGTGCGAGACATGCACCCACTTCGCCGCGCCGTTCACCTCGTAGATGATCTGGTCGAAGGGCAGCTTGAGCCGGATCACCAGCTGGAACAGGTCGAGCACCGCGGTGCCGGGTGACTGCAGATCGGCGGCCTCGCCGGTCAGGTGCTGGCTCTTGGCCGCGCCCTTGACGCGCCGGTTCAGCGCCGGGCCGCGGTAGCCCGAGGTCACCTTGATCGGCTGGCCGAGCGCGTCGCGCAAGGGGTCGAGCACGGTGGTGCACAGCGCCCGCAGCGAGGCGATTTCGGCCGCGGTCGGCTGGTTGTCGATGTGCTCGGCCTGGGCGGTCGTCGACGCGGTCAGCTCCTCCAGCGTGAAGTGGCGGGACAGGTTCATGCTCGGCTCCTCGGTTGAAACGACTATAGGACGCCACCCCGCCGACCGGGCATGCGCCGCGGCCACGTCTCCATCAAACGAATGACGCCGGGGCCTGGAGGCTGGTGCGACCGGCTTGTGCTGTAGGGTCACTGCCATGGAACTTCTTCGCATTCACCACGTCGCGGTCATCGCGTCCGACTACGCCCGATCACGCCACTTCTACGTCGATCTGCTCGGTCTGCGCGTGCTCGCCGAACACTTCCGCGCCCAGCGCGACTCCTGGAAGCTCGACCTCGCGCTGCCGGACGGCGGGCAACTGGAGCTGTTCTCGTTTCCCGCCCCGCCGCCACGGCCTTCACGGCCGGAGGCCTGCGGGCTGCGGCATCTGGCCTTCTCGGTCGACGACGTGGCGGCGTGGAAGGCCCGGCTGCAAGCACAGGGCATTGCCGTCGAGGACATCCGCCTCGACGAGTTCACCGGCCACCGCTTCGTGTTTTTCGCCGATCCGGATGGACTGCCGCTGGAGTTGTACGAGGCAACACCCGCGACCTGAATTGAAGATTTCAGGCGCGGCTGCGTAATGTTCTGACAATATTTAGTAGCACTTGTTGTGCGACATTGCTTAATGGTGCAAAAAATCACCTTGACTTTTGCATAAATATTGATTCTGGAGGATTGGGCAGGTGAACCTATCAGTCTGGCATGGATGGGGTTGCATGTGGCTGTGCGCTGGCTTACGTCGGCGGTGGCTGGCGAGCCTGCTGGGCTTGATCGGTCTGTGGTCTGCAGGCAGCCCGGCGGCGCTGGCCGCAACGGCCAGCCCCAGCGTGGCGCTGCACTACGGCGCCAAGCCTTCCTGGAATGCCCTGTCCGCGTTCGACTGGGTGGTGCTGGAGCCCGGCCACCACGGTGATGTTTCCGCCCGCACCAAGGCCGCACCGAACACCCGCTTCATGGCCTACCTGTCCGTGGGCGAGGTCAACCGGGACCACCCGCAGCACGCCAGCGTGCCCGCCGCCTGGCTGATCGGTCGCAACACCGCCTGGAACAGCGCCGTGATCGACCAGCGCCCGCCCGAGTGGCCGGCCTGGTTCGTGGAGAACGTGGCCCGCCCGCAGTGGGAGCGTGGCTACCGCGGCTTTTTCCTCGACACGCTCGACTCCTACCAGCTGATCGCCAAGACACCCGAAGAGCGTGCGGCACAGGAAGCTGGTCTGGTGCGCGTGGTCCGTGCGCTCAAGGCCGCGTTTCCGCAGGCCAAACTGATCCTCAACCGCGGCTTCGAGATCCTGCCGCAGGTGGCGCAGGACGCCGACATGGTCGCTGCCGAATCGCTCTACCGCGGCTGGGACACGGGCACCTCGCGCTACAAGGCCGTCAGCGAGTCCGACCGCAGCTGGTTGCTCGGTCAGCTCGACCGGGTGCGCACCCAGTACCGCCTGCCCGTGCTGGCCATCGACTACGTCGCCCCCAACGAGCGCCCGCTGGCCCGCGACACCGCGCGGCGCATCCAGTCGCACGGCTTCGTGCCCTGGGTGAGCACACCGAGCCTGGAGGGCATGGGCGTCGGGGCCGTCGAGGTGCTGCCGCGGCGGCTGATCATCCTGCACGACAGCCCCATCGGCGCCTCCTCGGCCCAGCTCACCTATGCCGACGCCCTGCGCTTCACCGCCACGCCGGCCTACTACCTGGGTCTGGTGCCGGAGTTCGTCAGCGTCGATGAACAGCCGCTGCCGGCGAATGTCCAGCCGGGCGAGGTCGCCGGCGTCGTCACGCAGTTCAGCAACGACCGTTCCCGCCCCGCGCTGGCGGCGTGGCTGCAGAAAGCGATCGCCGCGGGCGTCAAGATCGTCAGCCTGGGCCAGCCCGGCGTCGGCGACCCGGCCACACTGCGCGAGACCCTCGGAATGCAGCGCCCCGGAGTGGACGTGCCAGCGCAGGCGCCGGTGGTGTTTTCGCGCCGGGATGCCAGCATCGGCTTCGAGACCGCGCCCATCCCGGGCAAGCTCGACTTCAGCGCGCTGGGTGCGCCGACCGGCTCCGATGTGCTGCTGCAGGCCCGCGACGCGCGCGGTGCCACGATGGACGCCGTGGCCATCACGCCCTGGGGCGGCTACGCGCTGGCAGGCTACAGCCTGGTGCGTCTGGCGGCGGGCGAGGACGAGTACCGCTGGGCCTTCGATCCGATCGCCTTCCTGCGCCGTGCGCTGGCCCTGCCGGCGATGCCGGTGCCCGACACCACGACCGAGAGCGGCCGGCGCCTGCTGATGGTCCACATCGACGGCGACGGCTTCGCCAACCGCAGCGACCTGCGCGGGTCGCCGCTGGCCAGCGAGGTGCTGCTCACCGATGTGCTGGAGCGTTACCGGGTGCCCACCGCGATGTCGGTCATCGAGGGCGAGACAGCGCCGCATGGCCTCTATCCGAAGCTGTCCGCGCAGATGGAGGGCATTGCGCGGCGCATGTTCGCGCTGCCCCATGTCGAGATCGCCACCCACACCTTCTCGCACCCCTTCACCTGGAACAAGGTCGAATCGGGTGCCTTCGGCAAGGGCTACGCGCTGGACCTGCCGGGCTACCGCTTCGACGCCGAGCGCGAGATCCAGGGTTCGATCGCCTACATCCAGTCGCGGCTCGCCCCGGCCGGCAAGCCGGTGGTGCTGGTGCAGTGGAGCGGCGACACCAACCCGAACGAAGCCACGCTGGAGACGCTGGAAAAGTCCGGCGTGCTGGCCATCAACGGCGGCGAAACCGTGGCCACACGCGCCCAGTCGTCGATGACCCATGTCGGGCCGCTGGGGATTCCCAAAGGCCGCTTCTTCCAGGTCTACGCGCCCAACCAGAACGAGAACGTCTACACCAACCACTTCACCAGCCCGCTCTACGGGTTCGAGCGGGTCATCGAGACCTTCGAGCTGACCGAGCGCCCCTACCGGCTCAAGCCGGTCAACATCTACTTCCACACCTACGCCGCCTCGCGCCGCGCATCGCTGGAGGCGCTGCACCGCGCCTACCGCTGGGCCGTGGCGCAGCCGCTGCACCCGGTCTACCCCTCGGAGTACGTGCGCAAGGCAATGAACTACGCGGACATCGTCATCGCCCGCGGCGACGGTGGTTTCCTGGTGCGCGGGGCCGGTGCGCTGCGCGAGATGCGGGCGCCGCGCGCGCTGGGCGTGCCGCAGATCCAGGGCAGCCGGGGTCTGGTCGGCTACACCGAGTCCGAGCAGGAACAGTACCTGCACCTCGGCGGCGGTGACGCCTGGGTGCCCTTTGCGCCCGCGCGCGACACCGCCGCCCATCTGGTCGATGCCAATGCCCGCGTCGTCTCGATGGAACGCACCGACGCGGCCACCCGGCTGCAGTTGCAGGCCCATGTCCCGCTGCGCATGGCCATTCGCCATCCCGGCGGCTGCGCCGTCAGCCTGGGCGGACGGCGCCTGACCGCCGTCCGGGTCACCGACGGCATCCACCACTACGCCAGCGACAAAGATGGAACAGAAACGCTCACGATTGGTTGCCCCTGACGCAACCGGCTTGCGGGCGCGCATCCTGTCCACCGGCGGCCTGCTGGTGGTGGCCGCCATGGTGCTGGTGGTGCTGGTGATGCTCTACCCGCGCCAGCAACTGCTCGAACGCCTGCGCGCCGAGCAACGCAACGACGAACTCAGCGTCAGCTACCTCGCCAACCTGCTGTCCAGCGAGCCGGACAACGACGATCTGCGCCTGCTGCTGGCCGAGCGGCACTTCTCGCTCAAGCAGGCCGACCGCGCCGAGGCCGTGCTCAAGCCGCTGCTCGGCCGCACCAGCAGCAGTGAGGACGTGCGGCGGCGGGTATCCAGGCTCAGCTACCACCTGCTGGAGCTGCGTGCCAACGCCGCCACGCCCGGCAGCGCCCAGGCGCTGGCCCTGCGCGATCAGCTCATCGCCGGCCTGACGGAGCGGCTCGCGCTGCCCTGGTCCACGGCCGACCTGCTGCTGTTCGCCCGCAAGGCGACCGCGCTGGAGCAACTGCCACTGGCGCAGCGCTTCCATGCCCTGATCCGCTTCGACGCCGACGGCGACCGCGCCCCGTGGTTCGAGGAGGCCGTGCGCACTGCCATCTGGGCGCAGGACTACGTCGGTGCCGCCACGCTGCACCAGCGTGCGATGGATCTGGCCCCCGCGGTGGAGCGCAAGCGCCACCATCTGCACGAGGCGCTGCGCATCCTGCAATCCGGCAACCTGCTCGGGCAGGCCCTGGCCCTGGCAGAGACACACACCGACATCGTCGGCAATGACCGCAGCCTGCTCGACTACCTGACCCGGCTCGCGCTGGCCGCCAACCAGCCAGCACTTGCCGAAGGCTATGCCCGCCGCCTGCTGCAGATGAGCGCGCTGCCCGCCGCCCCGCTGCGCTGGCTGGCGGCGGCGGTCGATCTGCTGGTCGCTCCAGCCCAGGCCGCCGAACCCGCACGGGCCACCCCCGCCGAGCCGAAAGCCGCCGACCCCCTGGTCACCACGCGGCCCCTGCCGGGCGATCCGCGTGCGCCATTCGAGGAAGCGTCCTATCTGCTGGCCTACCAGACCTTTCTGGCCAACCGCAACCAGAACGACGCCTGGCGCGTGGCCGCCTCCGCGGTGCGGCAGGAGCCCGCCAACGCCGCCTGGCGTGAGCGCCTGGCGCAGGTGTCCGAGTGGATCGGCAAGCCCGACGAGGCCCTGCTGCACTGGCGCGCGCTGTCGCAGATGCCCGGCGCGTCGAGCACGGTGGTCGACGGCGCGCTCAAGGCCATGCTGCGGCTGGCCCCGGGCTTCAACGACGACGAGCTGCTGCTGGACACCTGGCGCCAGATCGCCGCCGCCCGCCGCCTGACGGTGGAGGAAACGCTGGGCGTGGTCGCGCTGACCGAGCGGCTGGGCCGCCCCGAGGAAGGCGTGCAGTGGCTGCAGGAGGCCGAGCGCCGCCAGCCAGCACGGCCCCAGCGCGAAGCCTTGGTCGATCTGGCCGAGCGCATGGGCGACCAGCCCGCAGCGATCGACGCCCTGCGCCGGCTGATCCAGCGCGACGGCGCCACGGTGCCGCGCGCGATGCGGCTGGCCACCATCCACAGCCTGCGCGGCGAGCCGGCGATGGCCTACGAGGCGCTGGCGCCGCTGGCCGCAACGGTGCCGGCGACCGACCTGGAGTACTGGCGCCTGGTGGCCAATCTGGCCTGGACGCTGCAGATCGAATCGCAGGCGCTGCACGCCCTGGGCATCACGACCCGCACGGGCGCGTTCGACACCATCGACGCCGACCGCCTGCTGACGCTGCTGCGCCTGCGCGACCCGCGCGAAGCCGCACGTTTCGCCGAGAAGGCGTGGGGCGTGCTGCACCTGCCGGGTTATCTGGTCACGGCGCTGGACCTGTGGTGGACCGAACGCGACCTGAAAGAGATGGAGCGTGTGTTCACCCAACTCGATGCCGACACCGAGAAGCAGGTCGGCGTGGACGCGTACTTCTGGATGCTGCGCTCGCAGTGGCGCCAGGCCCGCGGCGAGATGCTGGCAGCGGTGTCGGACATGCGCCGCGCGCTGGAGATCGAACCGGACAACACGGGCACCCGTGTCGCCTTCCTGTTCCTGCTGATCGAGTCCGGTGGCAAGGGCGAACTCCAGCGCATGCTCACCACCTGGCAGGACGCGGCACAGCGCAACCCGGCCTACGACGCGGCCTACGCCGCCGGCTACATGGAACTGGACCAGCCGCGTCTGGCCCTGCCATTCTGGCGACGCCAGGCTGCCACGTTCCGCGACGACCCGATGTGGAACGGCAGCTACGCCGACGTGCTCGAAGCCGCGGGGCAGGTCGAGCAGGCCGCCCGTGTGCGGGCCTTGGCGCTGCAGCAGACCCGCACACGGCTGCAGGCACTGACCGGACGCAGCGAGGTGCCGCCCGAGGTCTTGCAGGCGCTGCAGTTGCAGCTCGCGCGGCTGACGCTGGCGGACAGCCAGGGCGACAGCGGCCTGCGGGCGATGCGCACCATGCTGGCGCCGGGCGGGCTGCTCGCACCGGAGACACGGCTCACGCCGCAGCTCGACGCCGGTGCGCAGAATCTGGCACTCGGCTGGCTGCTCTCGAACGAGTACCACGAGCACGCCCGCCTGTGGCTGTGGCGCCGGCATGCCCGGTCGCTGTCCACACCGGCCTGGGCCGGGATGGCGATGGCGCTGCACGACGGCGATCTGGCCACGGTCAGCCGCCTGCTCGACAGCCCCGACGGCGAGCGCCTGCCCACCGCGCAACGCATCGACGCACTGCAGACGCTCGGCCACACGCGGCGCGCCCAGGCCCTGCGCACCGCACAACTGCAGGAGCGCGACGACGACGGCCAGCACGAGACCTACACCGACGTGGCCTGGCGCGACGCCCGCCGCGTGGAGTACAGCGTGGAGACCAGCCGCGACACGCTGCGCACCACCAACCAGATGCTGGCCGTGTGGCTGCCGCTGACCGAGACGGCCCGCCTCAAGGTGAGCGCACAGGACATCGCCCAGCGCCCCGGCACGCTCGCCAACGGCGCACCAGCCTTCGGCCGCCTGTCGGCGCACGACCGCGAGGGCAGCGTCACGCTGCAGTTCCGCCCCGACCGCGCCTTGCAGGTCGAGGGCACGCTCGGCACGCGCTCGGCCGAACGCGGCTTCGCGACCGCGGCGCTGTCGGCGAGTGCGCAACTGCTGGCCCGGCTGCAGCTGCGTGCCGATCTGGGCTTCAACGCCCGTGCCACCGACTCCGCCCCCCTGGCCGTGGCCGGGCACCAGCAGGAGGCCCGCCTGAGTGCCGATCTGCGTCTGTCGCTGACCAATCCGGTGCGGGTGTCGCTGCGGGCGGCGCAGTTCGGCCTGCAGGGCGGCGGTGCGCTGGGCCACGCGCTGGGCCTGGAATGGGAAGCCGGCCACATCCTGCGCGGCGCGGCGCCGGACCTGAGCGTCCGGGTCTTTGGCAACTACACCCGCTACCGCCGCACGGACAGCCTGCTGCCCGCCTGGACCGCTGGCCTCACCCCCGACGGCAGCCAGCCCGGCAGCGGCTATTTCGTGCCGGACAGCTTCGCGCTGCACGGCGTCGGCCTGAGCGCAGGACTGTCCCAGCGCGACACCTACAACCGCGCCTGGCGCCCCTTCGCCGACCTGAGCCTGACGACCCACAGCCGGCTCGGCGCCGGTTACGCCGCCACCGTCGGCGCCACCGGCCGGCTCACGGGCAACGACCAGCTGCTCGTCCAGTTCAGCACCACCCGCGCCGGCTCCAGTGGTGATGTCCGCGCACTGGGGCTGCGCTATGTGCTCCCGTTCTGATCCGTCCTGACAAGGAACCCGCCAAGGAATCCACCATGCCCAAGCTCACGCACACACCCGCGCACTACCTGAAGACCCTGTTCCTGATGCTGGTGGCCCTGGCCGCGGCCGGCTGCTCCGTGATGGACCGCAGCCGCAACACCGCCCAGCTCGATGCCGGCGCCAAGTGGGTCATCCTGCCCATGGCCAACCACACCGAGACCCCCCAGGCCGGCCTGCGCGCCGAGGTGATCCTGGAGTCGCTGATGCGCCAGCGTGGTGTGCAGACGCTGGTGCGTCCGCCTGCGCTGCCGGCCGGCGACCTGCTGGGCGATCTGCCTGACCGCAAGGTGCAGCAGGACGCGCAGCGCTGGGCTGCCGAGCAGGGCATCCGCTACGCCATGACCGGCGCGGTGGACGAGTGGCGCTACAAGGTCGGCGTGGACGGCGAGCCGGCGGTCGGTCTGGTCTTGCAGGTGATCGACCTGAACTCCGGCAACGTCGTCTGGACCGCCACCGGCGCCAAGTCCGGCTGGAGCCGCGAGGCGCTGTCCGCCGTGGGCCAGAAGCTCATGCGCGACATGCTCGGCGATCTCACGCTGCGCTGAACCCCGGGATCCGCCATGCTGGTATCCAAGTTCACGGCCGACGCGACCGCCCAGAACGGGCTGCACGCGCTCGCGTCTCCCCGCGCCAGGATGGGCTGGGTCGCGCTCGAAGTGGTGGTGCTGACGCTGGCCGTCATCGCGATCGGACGCTGGGTCTCGCCCGCCGATCCGCTGTTCACCAACGCGCCGATCCCGTGGACCTGGTTCGCGCCGATCCTGGTCGCGCTGCGCTATGGCGTGCTCGCCGGGCTGGGCTCGATGGTGATCGTGCTGATGGCGTGGCGGCTGCTGCAGGGCGCGGACCCGTCGGTGGCGTTCCCGGTGCTGTATTTCCTCGGCGGCCTGCTGCTGACCATGGTCTGCGGCGAGTTCAGCGGCCTGTGGCGCTCGCGCATCCGGCGGCTGTCGCAGGCCAACGCCTACCTCGAAGACCGCATCGAGCGCGTCACCAACCGCCTGTTCATGGTCCAGCGTTCGCACGACGTGCTGGAGCAGGACTTGCTGCTGCAGCCCTCGACGCTGCGCCAGGCGCTGGGTGACATGCGCGCGCGCTCGCTGGCGGGACAGCTGGACGCGCCAGCAGCGGCCAAGGCCTTCCTCGATTTTCTCGGTGTCCACTGCCAGATCGAGAGCGCCCAGGTCATCACGCTCACGCCCGGCACCGCCCACGGCACGACGCTGGCCGGCGTCGGCCAGCCGGTGCCCGTGCAGCTGACCGACCCGCTGGTGCAGTACGCGCTCGACCAGCGCCGCCTCGCCCATGTGCAGGCCGGTTTCCCGGTCCACGAGGCGGCCACCAACCACCTCGTCGCCGCGCCGCTGGTGCTCGGCACCCACCGCGAGCAGGCGCTGCTGGTGGTCAGCCGCATGCCCTTCCTCGCGCTGCACGACGAGGCGCTGGAGCTGATGGCCGTGCTGTGTTCGTCGTTCTCGGACGCGGCGCTGGTCAGCGACGAGGTGCCGGGGCTGCTGGCGCACCTGCCGCACTGCCCGGTCGAATTCGCGGAGGAGGCGAGCCGGCTCGACCGCATCGCCCGCGAGTTCAAGCTGCCCAGCCAGGTGGTGGTGCTGACCTTCAACGACACGGTGCATGCCGCCAGCCAGCGCCGTCTGGCCGAGCGCCGTGCCCGTTCGCCGGACGTGGTCTGGCCTTACGCGCTCGACGGCGAGCGCGAGCGGCTGGTCACGCTGATGCCGCTGGTCGGCCGCGCCGCGGTGGACGGCTACCTGCTCAGCCTGGCGATCTACGTCGCCGAGCGCCAGGGGCTGGCGCCGCACCAGGCCGATCTGGCCACGCTCGGCATCCAGCACCGCGTGATGACGCTTGGCCAGGCACCGCTGGCACCGGCGCTGGTGGGCGTGCTCGGAGGCACCAGCGCATGAACCCGCTGCAGTTCCTGCTCGCGCTGGCGCTGGAGGTCGGCGCGGCGCTGCTGCTGTGGGTGGGCGAGCGCGACATTCTGCAGCTGGGCGCCTACGTCGGTGTCCATGCGCTGGCCTGCGCGGTGCTGGCCGTGACGCTGTACCCGCTGCTGCCCGGGCGGCTGCGCCAGCCGCCGCTGCCGGTGCTGGCGCTGCTGTTCAGCCTGGCGTTTTTCATCCCCTTCCTCGGGCTGGTGGCGCTGCTGCTGGCAGTGGTGGTGATGCGGCTGATGCCGGTGCGCGCACTCGACACCCACTTCCGCCTGGCCGCACCGCCGGAGTTCCTGCTCTCGGTGCGCGAGCCGGCGCGGCTGTTCCGCGGCCTGAGCATCCGCCAGTTGCTGACCGACGTGCACGCCGCCGCCCCGCTGCGCACCCGTGCGCTCAACGCCATCGCCAGCAAGCCCGCGCGCATCGCCGGTGACCTGCTGCGCAAGCTGCTGAGCGACCCGGTGGAGGATCTGCGCCTGGTCGCCTACGGCCTGCTCGACACGCAGGAAAAGGCCCTGCGCAGCCGCATCACGCAGCAGGCCGCCTTGCTGGAGCAGTTCACCACCGAGCCACACCGCCACAGCGCCAGCCGCATCGAGGTGCTGCGCCAGCTGGCGGAGCTGAACTTCGAGCTGGTCTACCAGTCGCTGGTGCAGGGCGACGTGCGCGAGCACACGCTGGCGCGCGCCATCGAACACGCCGAAGCGGCGATCGCGCTGGACCCGTCCGACGGCGGCCTGCGCCAGTTGCTCGCCCGCATGCATCTGGAGCAGGGCGACATCGACCGCGCCTGCGACGACCTGATCCGTGCCACCGAGGACGGCCTGCCCGACAACCGCGTGCTGCCCTACCTCGCCGAGATGGCCTACCGCCGCGGCGACTGGGCCAGCGTGCGCACCCTGATGCAACGCATCGACCCGCTGACCGTGACCCCGCGCATGGCCGCGCTGGTGCGCTACTGGCATCGCGCAGACCGCGCAGGAGAGCGCCCTTGAGTGCATCACCCCCCCCGCTGCCCCGCGCCGCATCGGCCGACATCGCGCTGCTGCTCGAAGGCACCTACCCCTACATCTCCGGCGGTGTGTCGAGCTGGGTCCACCAGATCATCACGGGATTCCCTGACCTGACCTTCGCCGTGGTGTTCCTCGGTTCACGGCCCGAGGACTACGGCCCGATCCGCTACACGCTGCCGCCGAACCTCGTCCATGTCGAGGCGCACTACCTCTTCGACAACGAAGACCGGCCCGCCCAGCGCACCCTGCGCACCGACCCGGCCGCCTTCGCCCACGTCAAGGCGCTGCACCGCTACTGGCAGGAGCCCGACGACGCCCCGGCCGGCACCGACCCGCAGGCCCTGTTCGGCGCGGTGGTCGACCGCTTCGACGACCAGCTCGGCGAGGCGCACTTCCTGCGCGGCGACCAGGCCTGGGACCACCTCTGCGCCCAGTACGAGGAGCGCTGCACCGACCCGTCCTTCGTCGACTACTTCTGGACCGTGCGCACCATGCACGCGCCGCTGTGGAAGTTGAAGCGCATCGCCGACGGCCTGATCCCGGTGAAGGCCTTTCACACCGTCTCGACCGGCTATGCGGGCCTGCTCGGCGCCATGTGCAAGCGCAAGCACGGCCGCTCGCTGGTGCTGTCCGAACACGGTATCTACACCAAGGAGCGCAAGATCGACCTGTTCGGCGCGCACTGGATCGCCGACAACCGCTCGGTGCTGCAGCGCGACCTGACCGAGCTGAGCTACTTCCGCGAGCTGTGGATCCGCTTCTTCCAGGGCATCGGGCGCGCCTGCTACGCGTCGAGCGACCAGATCATCGCCCTCTACGAGGCCAACCGCCGCCGCCAGGTCGCCGACGGCGCCGCGGGCGAGCGCACCACCACCATCCCCAACGGCATCGACATCGCCCGCTTCACCCCGCTGCGCGCGCTGCGGCCGGCCGGGGTGCCGCAGGTGCTGTGCCTGATCGGGCGCGTGGTGCCGATCAAGGACGTGAAGACCTTCATCCGAGCCCTGCGCAGCGTCATCAACCAGATGCCCGAAGCCGAAGGCTGGATCGCCGGCCCGGACAACGAAGACCCCGCCTACGCCGAGGAATGCCGGCTGCTGATCGCCAGCCTCGGGCTGCAGGAGCGGGTGCGCTTCCTCGGCTTCCAGCAGCTCACCGAGCTGCTGCCGAAGGTGGGGCTGGTC
>JBEANV010000047.1:0-6050 GCA_041165285.1 Pseudomonadota bacterium
GCGTGGCTCAACTTCGTGCGCACCGGCAAGGCGCGTTCCAAGATCCGCCACTACCTGAAGAACATGGAGGCCGAGGAGTCGTATGACCTCGGCCTGAAGCTGCTGGCCCAAGCGCTGCGCACCGAAGGGCTGGCGCTGCCGGGCGTCGATGACAGCAGCCTCAGCGACGAGGACACGGTCCTGTGGCAGTCGCTGGTGCGCTGGAGCGGCAACCGCAACCGGCGCGAACTGCTCACCGACATCGGCCTGGGCCGCAAGATCGCCGTCATCGTGGCCAAGCGCATGGCGCGCAAGATGGTCGAGCAGGGTCGCCGCCCCGACGCGCTGACGCTCAGCATGGGCCGCTACGCCACCGACCAGGAGGCGCCGACCCAGGGCACCGTGGTCATCGACGGCAGCGAAAACGCCACGATCCAGCTTGCCACCTGCTGCCAGCCCATCCCCGGGGACGAGATCGTCGGCTACCTCGGCCGTGGCGAAGGGCTGACCGTCCACACTGGCGACTGCTCGGTGGGCAAGCGCCACTTCGAGCGCGATCCCGAGCGCTGGCTGGGTGTCGAATGGGCCGAGCAGCCCGCGCGGTCGTTCCGCACCGCGGTGGCCGTGCTGGTCCACAACGGCAAGGGCGTACTGGCCGAGGTGGCGCAGGCCATCAGCCACGCCGAGGCTGACATCGCCCACATCGACATGGACCAGACCCGCGACGGCGAGACCTCCGAGCTGAAGCTCACGCTGGCCGTGCGCGACCGGCAGCACCTGGCGGATGTCCTGCGCGTGGTGCGGCGCTGTCCGTCGGTGGTGCGGGTCTCGCGCGTCAAGCCCTGATCAGGCGCGCGCGGGTGCGGGGTAGCGCACGGAGATCACCTCCAGCACTTGCAGCCCTCCCGGTGTCATCAACTGCACTTCATCGCCTTCCCGGGCCTTGATCAGCGCCCGCGCGATCGGAGCGACCCAGCTGACCTCACCGTTCAGACTGTCGGATTCGTCGGTGCCCTTGATGGTGATGGTGTGCTCCACGCCGTCGTTGCCGGCATAGGTGACCGTGGCGCCGAAGAAGACCTGGTCCTTGCCGTGGTGCACCGAAGGATCGGCCACCTCGGCGATGTCGAGCCGGCGGGTCAGGTAGCGGATGCGCCGGTCGATCTCGCGCAGGCGCTTCTTGCCGTACAGGTAGTCGCCGTTTTCCGAACGGTCGCCGTTCTTGGCCGCCCACGACACGATCTCCACCACCCGTGGCCGCTCCTCGTCCAGCAATTGCATCAGCTCCGAACGCAGCGTGCGCCAGCCTTGCGGGGTCATGTAGTTTCGTGTACCGACTGGGAGCTGCTTCAGGCCCGATGCGGCGGCCTCGTCGTCTTCAGGCGACTCTTCAGGTGGAATGTCTTTGCGCATGATCAGAATTGCGGGATCATTGGTACGGTTTGGTCCCGCGGTCGCGGGGTTTGTGGTGGAAGACCACCACACTGGATGTGCGTAATTCGTAATTGGGTAGCGAAATACGTCACACTTTGAAACGTCCGGTCCTTACAGCAGGGGAAGCGGTGTGCCGATGACCTTGGCACGTCACAGAAGAAACAAGTGCTGGAGACCAGTGAATCCGATCAGCTTCCCGTTGGCGGATTTGCCCGATAAGTGTTTTTGAGGACCCCCTGCCATGTCCCGTCCCCATTTTGCTCAAGATCCGATGGACCCATTGTTGACCACCCGCGAGGCCGCCCAGCGATTGGGCGTGTCGCTGCGCACGGTCCAGCTCTGGGTCGAAGCGGGAACCCTGCCTGCCGGGCGTACACCCGGTGGTCACCGGCGCATACGCCTGTCGGCGGTCGAGGCCCTGGCGCACCGAAGCGGGCTGCGGCCTGCGGCGCCGACTTCGCTGTCGATGGCGGCGGCCGGCAATGCGCCGCTCGACCTGCTGCTGATCGCCTCCAGCGTGGACCAGCTCCACCTGTGGCAGGAAGTGCTGCAGCCGCTGGGCTCGTCGATTGCCATCCGGGGTGCCAACAACGGCTACACCGGATTGCTGCAACTGGGCCGCAAGGCGCCGGAGCTGCTGGTCACGGACCTGGCGATGCCGGACATCGACGGGTATGCGATGCTGCTGACCTTGTCGTCTCTGAGCGACTACAGCCAGCTGCGCGTGCTGGCGATCACCACCCAGACGCCGCACCAGATCGCCGAGCGCGGTGGTCTGCCGGAGCGGGTGCGTGTCGTGCACCAGCCGGCGCCGGCCATCGCGGTGCGGGCATGGGTCGAATCCGAGATGACCCGCCTCGGTCGCAGCACCCATGTGGATGGTGTAGTCTGACTGCATGTCCATGCCGCGCCGTATCCTCATCGTCGATGACCAGCCGGATCTGCGCAAGCTGATCCGCATGACGCTGGAGCTTGGGGAGTTCGACGTGCATGAGGCCGTGGATGGCTCAGGCGCGCTCGAACAGGCTGCCACGCTGCGGCCGGACCTGGTGCTGCTGGATGTGATGATGCCCGGTGGGCTGAACGGCTACCAGGTGTGCGAGCGCATCAAGCGCGATCCGGTCCTGGCTGGCACGCTGGTCGTGATGCTCACGGCCCGCGGTCAGGCCGGCGACATCGGTGCGGGCCAGCAGGCTGGTGCTGATGGCTATCTGGTCAAGCCCTTCAGTCCGTTCGAGTTGATCGAGCGGGTCGAGTTGATGCTCGACGCGGCCTGACAAGCTTCTTTACAGGCGGGCCACGCGGGCCTGACGTGGGTGGTCGAAGATACTGGGACGCGTGTGTGCTGTTCCTCCTTGTCTCCTCTGACCCCTGTCCGCCATGACCATGAATGTCCGAATCCTGCTCATCGACGACGACACCCGCCTCACCGGCATGGTGCGCGATTACCTGCAGGCTGCGGGACTGGTGGTCAGTGTGGCGGGCGATCTGGCGCAAGGCCGGCTCAAGCTGCAGCGCGAACCTTGTGACGCGCTGGTGCTCGACCTGATGCTGCCAGATGGGGACGGGCTGGATCTCACGCGCGAGTTGCGCGCCGATCCGCGCCTGCGCGGTCTGCCGCTGCTGATGCTCACGGCACGCGGCGAGCCGATGGACCGCATCATCGGTCTCGAACTCGGTGCCGACGACTATCTGCCCAAGCCCTTCGAGCCACGCGAACTGCTCGCACGCATCAAGGCGCTGCTGCGCCGTGCTGCGCCGCAGTCGGACGATGCCGTGCTGCGCTTCGGGCGTCTGGAGGTCGATGCCAGCGCCCGTCAGGTGCGCATCGATGGCCGCGCCTGCGATCTCACGAGCTACCAGTTCGACATCCTCCAGGTCATGGCCCAGAGCCCCGGCCGCGTGCTCTCGCGCGACCAGATCATGGACGCGCTGCGCGGCCACCCGATCGACGCCTTCGACCGCAGCATCGACGTGCACATGTCGCGCATCCGTGCGGCGATCGAGGACGACCCGAAGAACCCGCGCCGCATCCTGACGGTGCGCGGCTCCGGCTATGTCTTCGCCCGCAAGCAGGACGCGGACGCGGCCTGACCCCCAAGTGATGCGTCGGCGTGGCTTGGGGAGCCTGGGCGGCATGCGCAGCCTCTACCTGCGCATCTACCTCACGGTGGTGGTGGCCCTGCTCGTGTTTGCGCTGCTGGTGGGTCTGCTCGTCAGCCGGCACACCGAGGCCGAACGCGGGCGGATCGACAGTGCCGTGTCGGAGCGCACGCTCGCACTGGCGTCGTTGCTGGAGAACAGTCTGCCGGCTGACAGTGCCGACGCCGAGGTGCAGCGCCAGGCCGTGCTCGACTGGTCGCGCCGGTTGCGCATCCCGATCGCGCTCGATGCCGTAGATGGTCAGCGCCTGGGCGTCTCCCCCTTCTATGAACGCAAGGTGCGTGCGGACCGCTCCGACGAGGAAAGCGCCGCAGCCCGGATTCCGTTCGCGGATGGGCGGGTGCTGTGGGTGCTGCATCCCGGTGGCATGCAATCGCTGATCGGTGTGCCCCGCCTGGGGCGCGAGTTCGACCGCGGCGGGCGCCATGACCATGACCATCCGCACGGACCGCGCGGTCCCGGTGGCCCCGGTGGCGGCAAAGGCCCGCCGATGGGCGGCCCACCGGAAGGATCGGTCTGGGATTTTCTGTCCGTGCGGCTGCGCTCGGGCTGGGTGGACGATGTATCGGCGCTGTTCGCGGTGCTGGGCCTGCTGTTTGTCGCAGTGACGCTGGGGGCGTATCCGGTGGTGCGTCGGCTCACGCGTCGTCTGGAGTCGCTGGAGCGCGGGGTCGAACAGTTCGGTGCCGGCGACCTGGGACACCGGGTCGAGACGGATGGCCGCGACGAGATCGCTGCCGTGGCGGTGAGCTTCAACCGGGCGGCGCAACGCATCGAGGATCTGGTGCGCTCCAACCGCGCGCTGCTCGCCAATGCGAGTCACGAACTGCGCTCGCCGCTGGCGCGGCTGAAGATGGCGGTGGCGATGATGGAGGGCGCGTCCACCGAGCAGCGCGACGCGATGCGGGGCGAGATCGACCGCGACATCCGCGAGCTGGATGGGCTGGTGGAAGAGGTGCTGCTGGCCAGCCGGCTGGACGCGCAGGTGGATTTGCGTGTCGAGCCCGTCGATCTGCTGGGCCTGCTGGTCGAGGAGGCGGCCCGTGTCGGGGCGTCTGCCGAGGGTGAGCCGGTGCTGATCGACGCAGATGAGCGCCTGCTGCGCCGTGCCTTGCGCAACTTGCTGGAAAACGCCCGCCGCTATGGTGGCGACGAGGTGGACGCCCAGGTCCGGGCGGTGAGCGCGGGCCAGGTCGAGGTGCAGGTGTGCGACCGCGGGCCGGGCGTGCCCGAAGCGTACCGCGAGCAGGTGTTCGAGCCGTTCTTCCGCCTGCCCGGCCATGCCGAGCGCGCTGGCGGGGTGGGGCTGGGTCTGTCGCTGGTGCGCCAGATCGCCCAGCGCCACGGCGGCAGTGTGCGCTGCCGCGCCCGTGAAGGCGGCGGCAGCTGTTTCGTGGTCACGCTGCCCTGTGGCGCGGCGGCAGTGGTGCAGGCGGCAGGTTCGGGCGCACCCGGTCCGCGTAGCGGTTGAAGCGCCAGGCGGTGCCTTCGTGGGTGATGCGGTGCCAGACGTGGCGCTTGGCCGCAGGGCCCATCGCCGGCCAGTGCTGCACCTCGTCGAAGGTGCGGCCACAGCCCTTGCACACCGCGTCGCCCTGGGTGGTCGAGCAGATGGCGATGCAGGGCGCGTCCGGCGTGCTGTCGTACCAGGCGAGCCACGCCTGGCGGGCCGCCTCGGGCAGGCCGTGTTCGTCGCAGAGCGTCTCGCGGTAATACACGAGCAGCGCGTAGACCTCTGCCAGCGCACGCAGCGGCGCGCACAGCGTCACGCCGTCCGGAGAGGGCTGCCGGTGGCGCCACCAGTTGATGGCCGCCTCGATGTCGGTGATGTGGATGCCTGCCATGGGGGCGCCAGCATAGCGCGGCGGTCAGTCCGTGCGGGCGGAGCGATGGAACTCGACGCGGCCCTTGCCCTGCTGCTTGGCCTGGTACATCGCCGCGTCGGCGGCACGGACCAGGTCCAGCGTGCTCATCGCGTCGCGCGGATAGACCGCGACGCCGATGCTCACCCCGACGCTCAGACGCCGGCCGTCCACGTCGAACGGCTCGGAGATCGTGGCCAGGAGCTGCTGCGCCAGCGCTTCGAGCGTGTCCTGGCCACCGTTTGCATGGATCAACACCAGGAACTCGTCGCCACCGAAGCGGCACAGCGGGTCGTGCGGCGGCACGGCCCGGCGCAGGCGTTCGGCCACTTGCAGCAGCAGCTGGTCTCCGGCGTCGTGGCCATGGCGGTCGTTGATTTCCTTGAAGCCATCGAGGTCCAGAAAGAGCAGGGCGAGCGGCTCCCCCGAGTCCAGCACCCGGCTGCGCGCGGAGCCGAGCAGATCGAAGAAGCGGGCGCGATTGCACAGGCCTGTCAGCGGATCCTGGAAGGCCAGGGTGCGCACCTGCTCCTCGGCCCGCATGCGCTCGGTGATGTCGAGCAGGGTGCCGCTGACGAGCAGGGTGCCCGGCCGGTCGGCATCAGAGCGCGA
>JBEANV010000048.1:0-2641 GCA_041165285.1 Pseudomonadota bacterium
CGAGGATGCCTGCGCGTGCGTCCATGCCGTCGATGAACTCCTGCGGCAGTCGCTCCAGCCGGGCTGCGGGCAGCTTCAGCGCCTTCAGTCCGGCGTAGGTGAGCGCCACGTTCAGCCGCAGCCGGTGCGGCTCGGCGCTGCTCGCCTCGTTGCTGACCGGCCAGCGCGCCAGGGCCTCCAGCGCCTGCGGGGCACTGGTGACCCTCAGCAGCACCAGCGCGCCGTGGGTGGTGTCGGTCGGGCTGCTCAGGATGCCCCCCTGCACGTCGCCAGGGTTGATCCGTGGGGACGAGGGCAGCGGCGCGGCGCCTTCTGGAGCGGCGCGGTTGAACCAGTCGATCACCGGTCCGTACAAGGTGCGCAGACCATCGCCCTGCGCGATCAGCACGGACAGGCCGATCTGGCGCACCTCGCGCAGGACGTCGTTCATGCCGCGCAGCAGGATGCCTTCGTCACCGGCGGCGTTGTCGGGGAAGAGGTTCTTGAGCGCGTGGAAGGTGCGGATCGCGCGCAGGGCGGTGGCGCCGATCAGGTGCAGCTGGTTCGCTGGCAACTGGCGGGCGAGCTGCTGCCACTGCGCTGCACCGAACTTCTGCGGCGTGCCCGGTCCGGCGGGGGTGACCAGACTCTTCATGAAGCGTTGGTCCTGCACCGAGGTGGCCGCCTCCGCGTAGAAAAAGCCGCCTTTGACCTCGTTCCTGCGGACCCACTGGAGGTAGGTTTCACAGGAGCTGGTGTGCGAGAGCGGGTAGTCCTCGCAGTGGCAGAGCATCAGGTCCAGAAGCGTGCCCAGGTCGCGCCAGATGACGCGCATGTAGGGCTCCCAGCCGCCGTCGAAGGTCACGCTGAGGAACAGCCGGTGGCGGATGGCGCCGGCCGCCTGCGCTTCGGCATCCGGCGGCACGATGGCGAAGCGGAAGAAGTGGACGATGTCGAAGCGCCCCACCGGGTCCGGGAAGGGCGACAGCGGCACAGCCGCTTCGCGTCCCGCCAGCCGGATGCCGTTGAGCGTGGCCAGCACCTGCTGCAGGCGGGCGACGTGTGTGAGCGTGTCGAAGCTGTCGACGAACCCCGTCTTGACCGGGGCCATCAGACTGAGGTTGGTGATGCCAGCGAGCTGGATGCTCGCGTTCTTGTCAGGCATGGAAGGAGACCCCCTGGCGAATCGGAATGGACGTGAATTTCCAATTTAAGCGAGCCGGCCCGGCCTGTCGTCCTCAGAGTTGAGGAGAGTCAACGCCGGACGACGCGGTTTCCGCTGGAGCCTGTGCCGGTGCTGCTCAGGCTGACAAAGGGCAGATGCTGCGCGAGCACCGGCCAGGCCGCTGCCACCGTGGCGCTGAAGTCGTCAAAGGCGACACCCATCAGCAGTGACACCGGCTGCTGGCGCGCCAGGGTGCGCATGCCCTGGCGCTGCTGAAGCTGTCCCAGCTCGCCGCACAGGGCGTTCAGGGTGCCGCGGCCGAGTTGTTCGTCCAGCAGCACGACCGTGCCACCGGGCAGGCCGATCGCTCCCGCGCCGTGGCCGCCGCCGCGTCTGTGGCGGAACTGCAGGTTCCAGGCAGGCAGGCGGGCGCCGGGACAGACCTTGGCCACTGCATCGGTCAGGCGCAAACGCCAGTCCTGCTGCTCCTGCGCAGGCAGGGCGCTGGGCTGCAACCACAGGGCGTCCAACCGGTCGAGCAGGCGCTGGCCGACATGGCGATCAATTTGACTGGGCACCTGCGGCAGCATCGACTCGGCGGCCGTGGGCAGTCCTGCCCAGACCAGCAGGGTGGCGACCAGGGCCAGTCCGGTGTGTTGCAGGCGCCGGCGCCGTGGCGGCCGATTGGCGCGGACAGATTCGCTCCACTGGGCCAGCAGCGGATTGTGTCGGCAGTGCAGCAGGGCACCATCGGGCAGCTCCAGCAGGTAACTGCCACTGTCATCGGCACGCGGCCAGCGTATCTGGCGGGCGGGTATCTGCTGGCAGAACCCTTGACCCTGCACCACGAGCCGCTCGCCAATGAGCTGCAGCTCGACGATCTGCGCTGGCTGCGTGCTGCTGCCGAACAGGTCGGCCTGCAGCGACGCAGTGCTGACGCGCTCCTGGATGGTGTCCATCGACGGCCTCCCTGCCCGGTGGCGTGCTGGTGTTTTCTATGGTTTCACTTTAGCGAGCCTCGGCTGCGTTGCCTCTCCCCTGGAGGGATGAAAAGGTATTGCCGGATGGCCATTTCTGTTACCAGTCGTGGTGTTTGCGCGAAAAAAAAGCGACCGTGCAGGTCGCCTTTTTCATTCGGGTGTCATCCGGAGCGCGGATGCTGCCCGAGTGCAGTGCATCACTGCAGCTTGATTTCGACGTCCACGCCGGCCGGCAGGTCGAGCTTCATCAGGGCGTCAACCGTCTTGTCGGTCGGGTCCACGATGTCCATCAGGCGCTGGTGGGTGCGGATCTCGAACTGGTCGCGCGAAGTCTTGTTGACGTGCGGCGAACGCAGGATGTCGAAACGCTGCATGCGCGTCGGCAGGGGCACGGGGCCCTTGACGATGGCGCCGGTGCGCTTGGCGGTTTCGACGATTTCCTGGGCCGACTGGTCGATCAGCTTGTAATCGAACGCCTTCAGGCGGATGCGGATCTTTTGCTTTTGCATGACTGGTC
>JBEANV010000049.1:0-8472 GCA_041165285.1 Pseudomonadota bacterium
TCGCGGTGGTCGATGACGCGGGCCAGGGCTTCGTGGTCGGTGATCAGCATGTGGACTCCAGGAAGTTCTTCAGCATGGCGTGGCCGTGCTCGCTGAGGATGGATTCGGGGTGGAACTGGACACCTTCGATCGCCAGCGTGCGGTGGCGCACGCCCATGATCTCGCCGTCCGCGCTGGTGGCGGTGACGATCAGGTCGGCGGGCAAGGTGGCGCGATCGATGGCCAGCGAGTGGTAGCGCACGACGCTGAACTGCTGCGGCAGCCCGGCGAAGACGCCCTGCTGGTCGGTCGTGACCGTGTCGGACTTGCCGTGCATCTGCACCTGCGCCCGCACGATGTGGCCACCCAGCGCCGCGCCGATGCTCTGGTGGCCCAGGCACACGCCCAGGATGGGCAGCTTGCCGGCAAAGTGGCGAATCGACTCGATGCAGATGCCGGCCTCCGCAGGCGAGCACGGCCCCGGCGACAGCACGAGGCGATCCGGCTTCATGGCCTCGATCTCGGCAATCGAGAGTTCATCGTTGCGATGCACCCGCACGTCCTCACCGAGTTCAGCGAAATACTGGACGAGGTTGAAGGTGAAAGAGTCGTAGTTGTCGATCATCAGCAGCATGTTCGTTCTCCTTCGGGACGCGGGATCAGAAGCCTTCTTCGACCAGTTCGGCCGCGCGGATCACCGCACGCATCTTCACCTCGGTCTCCTTCCACTCCATCTCGGGCACCGAGTCGGCGACGATGCCGGCGCCGGCTTGCACGTAGAGCGTCTGGTCCTTGACGACGCCGGTGCGGATGGCGATGGCCACGTCCATGTCGCCCGCGAAGCTCAGATAGCCACAGGCGCCGCCGTAGATGCCGCGCTCGCTGATCTCCAGCTGGTCGATGATCTCCATCGCGTGGATCTTGGGCGCGCCCGACAGCGTGCCCGCGGGGAAGCTTGCCCGCAGCACGTCGAGGCTGCTCATGCCGTCCTTCAGCACACCCTCGACATTGCTGACGATGTGCATGACATGCGAATACCGCTCGATGCCGAACGCCTCCGTCACCTTGACCGTGCCGGTCTTGGCAATGCGGCCGATGTCGTTGCGGGCCAGGTCGATCAGCATCAGGTGCTCGGCGCGCTCCTTCGGGTCGGCGAGCAGGTCCACCTCGTGCTGGGCGTCCTGGTCGGGCGTGGCACCGCGCGGGCGGGTGCCGGCGATCGGGCGGATGGTGACGATCTTCTCGGTCTTGCCGTTGACGGTGCGCGCTTCCTGGCGCACCAGGATCTCGGGCGAGGCGCCGACGATCTGGAAACCGCCCATGTCGTAGTAGTACATGTACGGCGACGGGTTCAGCGAACGCAGTGCGCGGTACAGCGACAGCGGGTTCTCGGTGTAGCGCTTCTTCAGACGCTGGCCGATGACGATCTGCATGCAGTCGCCGGCGGCGATGAACTCCTTGGCCTTGAGGACCGCGGCCTCGAAGTCGGCCTTGGCATATTCGCGCTCGACCGGGTGCGACTGGCCGCGCTTGACCTGCGGCGCGGTGACGCTGTAGCGGAGCTGGTCGCCGAGCTGCGTCAGGCGCTTCTGGGCGGTGAAGTAGGCCTCGGGCTGGCGCGGGTCGGCGTAGACGATCAGGTAGAGGCGGCCGGAGAGGTTGTCGATCACCGCCAGCTCCTCGGTCTGCAGGAGCTGGATTTCGGGCGTGCCGATGCCGTGGGGCAGGCGGGTGTCGGCGAGCTTCTTCTCGATGTAGCGCACCGTGTCGTAGCCGAAGTAGCCGGCCAGCCCGCCGCAGAAGCGCGGCAGACCCGGCCGCAGCGCCACCTTGAACCGCTGCTGGTAGGTCTCGATGAAGTCGAGCGGGTTGCCCTCGTGGCGCTCGGTGACCTTGCCGTCGGTGACGACCTCGGTGACGCCGAGCGAGCAGCGCAGGAAGGTGCGCGCCGGCAGGCCGATGAAGGAGTAGCGCCCGAAGCGCTCGCCGCCGACGACGGACTCCAGCAGGAAGCTGTAGGGCTTGCCGCCCGCGAGCTTCAGGTACAGCGACAGCGGCGTCTCCAGGTCGGCGAAGGCTTCGCTGACGAGCGGGATGCGGTTGTAGCCCTGTTCGGCCAGGCTCTTGAATTCGAGTTCAGTGATCACGGTGTGCGCTCCAAACGGCCCACCGGCATGCCCGCGTGTTGGTGTCGCCGTGACGACTTCAGGGACTCGCGTGCGTGCCGCGGGCCTGGTTGATCTAGATCGGGGGACTCGGCGCGGTGCGGGACACACACGCGGCGACAGACATCAGCAGATCGGGTCAGGCGTCGGCGTCAGCGACGCCAGGGCCAGGCTCCCCGGTCTTGCGACCCGGCGGTGCGGCCGATGCTGTGGTGTTTGCGCGAGAAGAACATGGTGCGGTCAGTGTAGCAGCGCATCCAGCCGATCGACATGCGCCAGCGCCGGCACCGCCCGGATCGGCTCGCCGTGGTTGTAGCCATAGGTCACCAGCACGACCGGACAGCCGGCTGCGTGCCCGGCCTGCGCGTCGTTGCGGGAGTCGCCAACCATCAGCGTCTGCGCCGGCAGCGTGCCCAGTGCCTTGCAGGTTTCCAGCAGCGGCAGCGGATCGGGTTTCTTGCGCGCGAAGCTGTCGCCGCCGAAGACCACGTCGAAGAAGCCGTCCAGCCCCTTGCTCGCCAGCAGCGGCCGGGCGAAGGCCACCGGCTTGTTCGTCAGGCAGGCCAGCCGCAACCCCGCGTCACGCAGGCGCTGCAGCCCCTCGACCACACCCGGGTAGACCTCGGAATGCTGTCCGTTGAGCACCAGGTAATGCCGCTGGTACGCCGCCCACGCCGCGTCATACAGCCCGGCATCCCCGCCGACATGGGCCAGCGTCGAGCGGATCAGGTGCTCGCTGCCCTTGCCGACGGTGTGCTCGACGAAAGCGCGGTCCACCGTCGGCAGTCCGAGTTCGGTCAATGTCAGGCGAAGTACGGCCACGAAATCGCCTAGGGTGTCGATCAGGGTGCCATCCAGATCAACGATGGCGGCTTGGAGAGAGGTCAGGCGCATGGCGTCGGGTCGGGTCGGTGGAGGGAACTCGGGATTTTCCCCGCAGTGTCGCCCAGGTGTCGGCCCACCGGCCGCAGCTCGCCGGACAGTGACCTCCCATCCCGCGTAGACACGCCATGCACATCCCCTCCCTGCAAGACCAGGTCAGCCCCGAAGAATGGCAACTGCGCTGCGACCTCGCGGCGGCCTACCGGCTGGTGGCGCTCCACGGCTGGAGTGACCTCGTCTTCACCCACATCAGCGCCCGCCTGCCCGGCCCGGACCACCACTTCCTGATCAACCCCTACGGGCTGATGTTCGAAGAGATCACCGCCTCGTCGCTGATCCGCAAGCTGGAGCGGACGGATCCGGGCTACCGGAGCTGAGTGCAGCCCGCGGCGCGACGCAGCGACAATCTCGCCATGCTCCGCCTCACCGAACTCCGCCTGCCCCTGAACCACGCCGAGGACGCGCTGCGCCCGGCCATCCTCGACCGCCTGGGTCTGGCCGACGCCGACCTCGTCGCCTTCACCGTTTTCAAGCGCGCCTACGACGCCCGCAAGAAGACGGCCATCGTGCTGATCTACACCATCGACTGCGCCCTGCGTGAGGGCGTCGAAGCCGGTGTGCTCGCACAGTTCGAGGGTGATCCGCATGTCCGCCCATCGCCGGACACGGCCTATCGCTTCGTCAGCCACGCGCCGGCCGACTTCGCGGTGAACGGCGAGCGGCGGCGGCCCCTGGTGATCGGCTTCGGGCCGTGCGGGATCTTCGCGGCGCTGATCCTGGCGCAGATGGGGCTGAAGCCGATCGTGCTGGAACGCGGCAAGGAAGTCCGCCAGCGCACCAAGGACACCTGGGGTTTGTGGCGCCAGCGCGAGCTGAACCCGGAATCGAACGTGCAGTTCGGCGAGGGCGGCGCGGGCACCTTCTCCGACGGCAAGCTCTGGAGCCAGATCAGCGACCCGCGCCACCTCACGCGCAAGGTGCTGACCGAGTTCGTCAAGTCCGGGGCGCCCGAAGAGATCCTGTTTGTGAGCAAGCCGCACATCGGCACCTTCCGGCTCGTCGGCATGGTCGAGAAGATCCGCGCCGAGATCATCGCGCTGGGCGGCGAGGTGCGCTTCGAGCAGCGGGTGAGCGACGTGCGCATCGAGGGCGGGCACATCCGCGGCGTGACACTGGCGTCGGGCGAGGAGCTGCGCGCCGACCATGTGGTGCTGGCGCTCGGCCACAGCGCCCGCGACACCTTCACGATGCTGCATGAACGCGGCGTCTACATGGAGGCGAAACCGTTCTCGATCGGCTACCGCATCGAGCACCCGCAGGGCCTCATCGACCGCGCCCGCTTTGGCCCGAACGCCGGCAACCCGATCCTCGGGGCGGCGGATTACAAGCTGGTCCATCACGCGAAGAACGGCCGCTCGGTCTACAGCTTCTGCATGTGCCCCGGCGGCACGGTGGTGGCGGCGACCTCGGAGCCCGAGCGCGTCGTCACCAACGGCATGAGCCAGTACTCGCGCAATGAGCGCAACGCCAATGCGGGCATCGTCGTCGGCATCTCGCCCGAGGACTACCGGCAAGACCCCGGCGGCACGGGGCCGGTGAACCCGCTCGATGGCATGGCGTTCCAGCGCCTCTGGGAGTCGCGCGCTTACGAACTCGGCGAAGGCGGTTACCAGGCGCCGGGGCAGCTCGTCGGTGATTTCATCAAGCGCCAGCGCAGCCGCGTGCTCGGCAGTGTCGAGCCGTCGTACAAGCCGGGTGTGCTGCTGACCGATCTGGCGCAGAAGGACCGCGGCTCGCTGCCCGTCTACGCGCTGGACGCGATCCGCGAGGCGCTGCCGGCGTTCGAGAAGCAGATCAAGGGCTTCTCGATGGCCGATGCGGTGCTGACCGGTGTCGAGACGCGCACCTCGTCGCCGCTGCGCCTCACGCGGGGGCGCGACTTCCAGAGCCTGAACGTGCGCGGCCTCTTCCCGGCGGGCGAAGGTGCGGGCTACGCGGGCGGGATCATGTCGGCGGGGGTGGACGGCATCGAGGTGGCCGAGGCGCTGGGCGCGGACCTGCTCGGCGTGTCGTGGCCACGGCCACGGCCATGAGCTGGAGCGGCCTGCCCGACACGGTGCGCACGGTCGAATGCGCCGTCGCCGATTTCACGTCGGTGGCGCGTGGCAAGGTCGTCGCACGGGCAGATTTCGAGGCGATGCGCGGGTGCAAGCTGCCGTCGGTGGTGCTGGGCGTGACGCTGACCGGGGGCGAGCCGGACGCGGTGTTCGGGCCGCTGCTGCCTGAGGCGTACGGCGATCTGCACCTTGAACCGGACCTGGCGACCGCTGTGCCGGTGCCGAGCAGAGCCGACCGCGTGAGCGTCATCTGCGAGCCAACCGGGCTGGCGCCGGATGCACGCCGCTTCTCGCCACGGGCTGCGCTGCGCCGGGTGATCGGGCGGCTGGCCGATGCGGGACTGCGGGCGACCGTCGCGCCGGAGCTGGAGTTTTTCCTCGTCGAGCGCACGGCTGACGGCGGTCTGCGCCCGGCCGGGGTGCCGGGGCGTTCCGGGTCGCGGGAACACGCGCTGGAGATCGCCTCGCTGGAGCGGACCTCGCATTTCGCGCCGTACTTCGACGCGCTGTTCGATGCCTGCGCCGTGCAGCGCATTCCGGTGACAGGCCACGCGCACGAGTCGGCGGCCGGCCAGTACGAGGTCAACTTCGCGCCCGGCGAGCCGCTGGCGATCGCCGACGCGGTGTGGCGCTTCAAGCGGCTGGCGCGGGAGACGGCGGTGCGACAGGGTTTCCTGGCGACGTTCATGGCCAAGCCGTTCCTCGACCAGCCGGGCACCGGAATGCACTGGCATTTCAGCCTGCAAGACCGGATCAGCGGGCACAACGTCTTCAGCGAACCGGACGGCAGTGTTTCGCCTCGGTTGGCGCACTTCGTCGCGGGCTTGCAGCGTGACGCCTCGGCTGCGCTGGCGCTGTTCGCCCCCTACGACCACACCTTCGACCGGATGAACCGCAGCGACGCTTCACCGACCACGGCGGACTGGGGCGGCGATGACCGCGGCGTGGCGTTCCGGATTCCGCCCTCCAGTCCGGCGAACCGGCGGGTCGAGAACCGCCTGCCCGGTGGAGATGCCAATCCCTACCTGACGCTGGCGGCCACGCTCGGACTGGGCTTGTTCGGGCTGGAACGTGCCGCCGAACCGCTGGCCGTGGCGCCCGCCCTGCCCCGGTCACTGGGTGAAGCACTGGACACGCTCGACACGGGCGTGTCACTGCGCAGCCTGCTCGGCGATCCACTGGTGGATCTGTACGTCGCGCTCAAGCGGCATGAACGCACCGAGCGCCAGGCCCACGCCGATCCGCGCCATGGCTGGGACTTCGTGCACCTCACCGAGCAGGCGTAGCGCGATTTCACATGGATTCCTGGTTGCGATACACTGAATACAAGTAATCAACAGGATCACCCATGCCCACCTCCATCCGACTCGATCCGGCGATCGAGCAACGTCTCGATCACTTGGCCACTGCCACCGGTCGCACCAAAGCCTATTACCTGCGCGAGCTGGTGGCCAAGGGACTCGACGATCTGGAGGACTACTACCTGGCCGACGCGACGATGGCCCGTGTTCGTGCGGGCGCAGAACGCGTGTTCACGCTGGACGAGGTGGAGCAAGATCTTGGCCTGGCGGATTGACCTGACCGCCACAGCGGCCAAACAGCTCGGCAAGCTGGACAAGGCCGAGGCCAAACGCATCACGGCCTTCCTGCGGCAACGCCTGGCGACGCTCGAAGATCCGCGCAGCACGGGCAAGGCACTGACCGGCCCCCAGCTCGGCGCGTACTGGCGCTACCGGGTCGGGGACTACCGGGTCATCTGTGACATCCAGGATGGCGCGCTCTGCATCCTGGTGATCGAGGTGGGCAATCGGCGCGAGGTGTATCGGCAGTGACCCCCAAGTCATCGCGTCAGCGCAGCGTCACCGCTGGCACCGTCAGCCGCCGCAACCCTTCCTCCTGCGTCATCGCCCCCCGCCCGAACAGCGCCTCATGCGCATCGACCACCGGCGTGACGCAGCAATCCGCCTCGGCAAACCGCGCGATCCACACCGCCAGCGGCCGGCTGCCGATCAACGCCCCCAGCTCGTCGATCAGCGCCCGCGCCGCCTCGCTGCCCGGCGCTTCACCCAGACTCCAGTGCCGACCGGCCCAGTCGTCGCGCCCGACCACCGCGCACACGCCCCGCCAGAACTTCAGCTCCAGCGCACCCACCGCCAGCCAGCGGTCATCGGCGCAGCGGTAGAGGTTGTAGCAAGGCACGCCGCCATTGAGCAGCGACGCCCCCGCCTGCGGTGCCGCGCCATCGGCCAGCGCATCGGTGCCGAGGATGACCTGGTGCTGGCGCACCGCGTCGGTCATCGACACATCGACCCAGCGCCCCTGCCCCGTCCACTGTGCGCCGAGCACGGCGGCCAGCGTGCCGATCGCCGCCGTCTGCGCGCCGCCGAGCTGGTCGGCGATCTGCAGGTGGCTGAAGACCGGGCGGCCCTCGGGTGTGCGGGTCTGGTCGATCACGCCGGCCAGGGACAGGTAGTTGAGGTCGTGCCCTGCCACCAGCCGCAGCGGGCCGTCCTGCCCGTAGCCGCTGATGCTGGTCAGCACGATCGCCGGGTTGATCGCCCGCAGCGCCTCGTGGCCGAGGCCAAGTCGGTCCATCACGCCGGGGCGGAAACCCTCGACCACCGCGTGCGCCTCGGCGACCAGCGCCCGCAGCGTGGCGAGCTGGTCCGGCTGCTTCAGGTCGAGCACCAGCCGGCGCTTGCCGTGGTTGACGACGCGGTAAAAGTGCGAAACACCGTCCTCGCCTGGTCCCATGTACGCCGCGTCATCGCCCGGCAGACCGGGGCGACCGGGCAGCGGCGGCTCGACCTTGAGCACCTGCGCACCCAGATCCGCCAGATGCTTGCAGGCCATCGGTCCGGGCAGCAAGCGCGACAGGTCCAGCAGCCGCAGCGGCGCGAGCGGGTGCTGGCGTGCATCAGCGGCCGGTGCCGCGTGGGCCAGGATCGGCTCGGCGGCGGCCCAGTGGACAGACCAGGTGGCGGACATGGACGAACCTTTTTGGCAGATCAGCGGGCGAGTTCGGTGCGCATCGCGTCGATCACGCGGGCGTAGTCGGGCGTGTTGAAGATCGCGCTGCCAGCGACGAAGGTGTCGGCGCCGGCATCGGCCACGCGGCGGATGTTGTCGATCTTGATGCCACCGTCCACCTCCAGCCGGATGTCGCGCCCGCTCGCGTCGATGATCTTGCGGGCCTTCTCGATCTTGCGCAGCGCGCTGTCGATGAAGCTCTGGCCGCCGAAGCCGGGGTTCACGCTCATGATCAGGATCAGGTCCACCCGGTCGATCACCCACTCCAGCACGTCCAGCGGCTCGGCCGGGTTGAACAC
>JBEANV010000050.1:0-3067 GCA_041165285.1 Pseudomonadota bacterium
TTGCTACGTACCCACCATGACGTGCGTGCACGGCGAGGCGCCCGAGGATTGCCCTCACTTCGCGAAGGGGGCGGCGGCCGCTGATGCTGAAGCACCGGCAGAAGATGGAGAAAGCGCCGAACGTCAGCTTCGCTTCCCGTGGACCGGCAACGCCTTGGGCCCAGCCGATCTGCCCTACCTAGCCGGTGCTTCCCGGTTGAAGTTACTGACGCTCGCTGGCGCATCGGATGCGGGCAAGACCTCTTTACTCGCGGCGTTCTACCTGCTGATCGCCCGGGGCATCCGGCCCGATGGCGTCGAGTTCGCAGGCTCTGTCACCTTGGAAGGTTGGGAGAACATCGCCGGAAGCTTGCGCTGGACTCCGGCGAGCGGGCCCACCTTCCCGCTCCACACATCCACGGGTGGAGGCCGCGCCCCAGGGGTGCTCCATCTTGCTTTGAATACGCCGCAGTGGCGGTGCGAGCTGGTGGCAGCTGATGCGCCCGGGGAATGGTTCAGCTCCTGGGCCTCCAACCAAGCCAGCCCGCAGGGCGAGGGCGCACGTTGGCTTTCCGAGCGTACGGATGTCTTCCTGGTGATCGCAGACTCTCAGGCTCTGGCAGGGGCTGAACGAGGGCAGGCCCGTGTTGCCATGGTCAATCTGCTTCGTCGGATTGGCACAGAAGCGGCGGGTCGACCGGTGGCGCTCGTGTGGACGAAATGCGACGTAACTGTGTCGCCCGAAATGGAAACGCGAATCAAAGATGCCGCCCAGCGTAGCCTCGGCCGCTACCAGGAGTTTCGCGTCAGCATGCTCCCGGCACCGGGTGAAGATACGCGAAACTGCGGCCAGGGGATCGTCGAGCTGCTGGCTTGGATCATGTCTGCCAAGCCCGCCATGGTTGCGCGCGAGGAACGCGAAGACGCGAGTCGGACCCTCTTCCAGACATTTGGAGCGTTTTCATGAGCGGCTCGGGTGTCAACATTCGTATCGCGCTGTTCGGCGAATCCGACAACGGCAAGAGCCACTACGGCGCGCAGTTGCTCGAGCGCATCGAGGCTGAGAAATGCGAGATCAAGCTGCGGGTGGCTGCGGCAGATGTTTCCGCTTTCGATGAGGTGCGCCGGCGTCTGGGCGCTGGCTTGCTGGCGGCGCACACACCGTCGGGCGTCTATCAGGACGTGATCCTGCCGGTCGTCGATGCGGGCGGTCGGGCAATGGATTTAACTTGGCCGGACTACGCCGGCGAGCAGGTCCGGCAGCTGATCGACAGCCGGGCAATGAAGCAAGAGTGGCTGGACCGGACGCAGACTGCTCACGGCTGGGTCTTGATCGTGCGACCCAAGCTGGCGAAAGCCGACGACGACATCTTCAGCAAGCCGCTCGCGCATGTCGTGCGTACGTCGGATGGCAAGGCGACGAAGTCGAGGCGCTCCATTCAGGCGCGCCTGGTGGAGCTGCTCCAGATGCTGCTGCACGCGCGCGGTCTTCACGAGCGAGGACCGGTGCCGCCGCTGGTTGTGCTCCTGTCGTGTTGGGACGAGTTGAAGCTGCGCGAGGGCACCAAGCCGAGTGATTTGCTGAATGAACAGCTTCCGCTGCTTGCGTCGTTTGTGCGAAGCAACTGGGGTGCGCGTGCCTCGGTGCTGGGCCTGTCCGCGCTGGGGGGCGAGTTGGACATGGAGCAAGCCGACGAGGCTTTCATCGACCGGGGTCCCGAGAACTCTGGTTTCGTCGTCGAGGCAGATGGCCGTTCGAATCCTGATCTGACGGTTCCCATCGTGCGCTTGGCCGATATGTCGGGGAATTGATGCGGCTGCACCAAGCGGTATATGGGGCAGCAGCCGGGCACGCGCTCCTCGTGGCGAGTGATGCGGGGCTTGCTGGGCAGTTCAGGAACGTCTCATGGCGCACAGACCTGCCGCAGACATGCCCGGCCGGGGTTGAGTGGGCGCCGTATTTCCGGTTGATCAAGGAGGGCGCCTGGCTGATGTTGGTCCACACGCGCCGTGACATTGCCGCCAATCGCGGCGGCGTGGTGCTGTCGAGGGCTGCTTTCATCCCGCATGCCGATGTCGAGTCGCTTGGCGACTTGCGCCCGATCGCGGCAATCCTTGAGTCGCCTTGGTCCGAGGGCGACGGGCTCGATCCCATCGAGTTGGGTGCTTCGCCGGGTGCGGCGGATGCCACTAAGCCTTCGCAGGGCGCGATCGCGATCGCCACGGCACTCAGCGGAAGCGGGCCGAGGCCTATCGTGGTCCGTCAGGGCCAGGGCCTCGAGGAGACCATGTTCGAGATCTGGCGCAGGGCACCGCCAGAGTACAGAAGCAAGCTGACGTTCGGCCTCAGCTTCGGCCCCGACGACGTCCATGAATTGGCCGTGGTCTGCACGCCCGAAGCGCTGATGTCTCGCTGGCTCCCTGCGCAGGTGATTGATCTGCAGGCGCCGATTGAAGCGGGGGCCCATGCCTCGACGATTCTGGATTCGTCTGGCGAAACATCGGTTCGTGACTTTGCAAAGCAGGCCGGGTTGCGTCTGGACTCGCCTGTTGCCGTTGCCGTTGCCGTGCAGGCGTTCGATCTTTGGCTCCAGCCGAGCACGCCGGGTGATGACATCCTGCTGCTGCGCACGCTGATCGATGCCAGTGACAAATCAGCGACGGCTGAAGCCGTGAAGCTGGCCGCCACCAAACGGGTTCTGGTTTCAGCGGCGAATTGGACTGTAGACAACGTCAAGGCTGTGCGCAACTTGGATTTTTCCGGGCTGGCCGAGGCATCCATGCTTTCCGGCGCTGTCCAGTTGTGGGTCAAGGACAGGGCCAGCACCGTCCATGCGGAAGGCCTGCAGGAAGTTCTCGCGGCCTGGAACACTGGCAAGCCCACGCCGATGTGGTTGTCCGCGGTAGAGGCGGGGTTTCGTGCAGCGAGCGAGGCCAAGTCCATTCAGAAGCGCGGGTTTGAATCCGTCTGGCAACTGCTGAAGGTCGAGGCTACCCAAGCGTCGCGGCTGCTGTCACTGCTGGATCCGGCTCACGAAAAGCGCGTACTGGAAATTGTCGACGATTCGGTTGCATTCGGAGTCGCTGA
>JBEANV010000051.1:0-3671 GCA_041165285.1 Pseudomonadota bacterium
GGTTGGCACGCTCGACGTCGCGCCGCAGCGTGGCGACCACCGCGCCGCGCCGCACCGTGTCGCCGCGCTCGACCGCAACGGTCGCCAGCACGCCGACCACCGGGCTGCCGATGTCCACCACCTGCGACGGCTCGATCAGGCAGGCCAGCGGCACCGCCCGGGCGGCCGACGCCAGCAGCAGCCCTGCCACCCAAACACCCGCACGACCCGCACGCACCCGACCGTGTTCTTTCACCGCAGACTCCAAGCTCATCATTCTTCCCACCCGCTGTAGGCCAGCCGCCCGGCCCCGGCACGGTCCTGGCGCAACAAGGCACGGCGCTCGCGGATCTGGGCCCATTCGTCCAGCAGCATCGCCGCATGCCAGAGGCCCGCCGTCCAGCGCGAGGCGGGGGGGCGATGCACAAGCGTAGCGAGCAGCCAATGGGGCAGCCGCCGGAACAGCAGCCCTTCTCCGACGCACACCAGCGCTTCGGCCGAGCCCGGATCGCCCTGGCGCGCCGCCCGGCCCACCAGCTGGCGCCACTGGCGCGCCGGCAATGCATCGGCGCAGACCACCACATGCAACCCGCCCGCAGACCGCACGGCGGCACCGAGCCGGATGTCGGTGCCGCGTCCGGCCATCTGGGTGGCGACCGTGACGCGCCCGACCTGCCCGGCACGGGCAATGACCTCGTTTTCCAGCCGGCTCTGCACCGCGTTGAGCACCATCGGCCGCAAGCCCTGCGCCCGCAGGCGTTGCGCGAGCTGCTCCGACTCGGCCACCGACGCGGTGCCGATCAGCACCGAACGGCCATCGGCCACCACGGCGCCCACCCGGTCGGCGACCGCTTGCCAGCGCTGCTCCGTTTCCATGAACACCCGCACCCCCAGATCCTGCCGCTGTGCCCTGTGGTGGCGCGGAATGCGGATGACCGGCGTGCCGTAGCTCAACGCCATTTCGAGCGCCACCTCGGCCAGGGTGCCACTCATGCCACCGAGCTGGTGGTAGCGGCTGAACAGGCGCTGGTAGGTGAGTTGGGCCAGCGTCTGCTGCGGTGCGGGCATGGGCAGCGACTCCTTGAGTGCCAGCAACTGGTGCAGCCCGCGCGACCATTGGCGCTCGGGCGCAGCGCGGCCGGTGATGGGGTCGATGAAGACGATGCGGTCCTCCTGCACGGCGTAGTCGCGGTCGCGCTGCAAGGCATGGAGCACGGTGAGCGCCCGCAGCGCCCAGTCCTCGCGCCAGCGCAGGTCGGACCAGGGCCGCGCGGTCGCCCAGGGCTGCACGGCGAGCCAGTCGCGCCCGGCACGGGTCAGCCGCACCGTCGCCGCGCCGCTGCCCGTCGCCGCCGTGACCAGGGCGTGGTGGCCGATGCCGAGGCTGCGTGCCCGGTCAAGCAGGGCGCGCAAGTCGTCCTCCGGCAAGGCCTGCGCGCCGTGGCCGGACAGGATCAGCGGCACCCGCGCCTCGTCGCAGAGCACGCTGTCGGCCTCGTCGATCAACGCCAGACAGAGCCCGCGCATCAGCGGGCCGCTGGTCGGATTCCCTGCATCCGCCCACACCAGCCGGCCACCGGCACGGCCATGGGCGACGCGGTCACGCAGGTGGTCAAAGGCCACCTCGCGCGCAGCGGCGTAGGTCACGTCGGCCACATAGGCGTCGCGGCGCTGCGCCGGTGTCGAGGCCGAGGTGACACAGGCAACCCGCAGGCCGAGTGCCTCGTAGAGCGGACGCAGTTCGGCCGCGTCGCGCTCGGCCAGGTAGTCGTTGGCGGTGAGCACATGCGTCGGCACACCAGCCAGCCCGGCACAGGCAGCGGCCAGGAACATCGCCACGGTCTTGCCCTCGCCGGTCGCCATCTCGACCAGGCAGCCTTGCAGCATCGTCCACGCCGCCAGGTGCTGCGTGTCGTGCGGCGCAAAGCCGAGGTGCTGCTGCACCAGATCGGCCAGCCGGTGGAACACCGCCGCGCAGGCCTTGGGCGTGTACCCCTCCCGACGCAGCCGGGCAAGGGTGCGCGTCCAGGAAGCCGGATCAGGGGCCGGCCCGTGCAAGGCGGCCAGAAACGTCGCCCGCTGGCGCCGCACCCGCCACGCCGTGCGCACCGCCAGCGCAAGCGGCCGTGGCTCGGTCCGCTGCGGATAGGTGCCCCAGATCGGCCCGGGCCGCACCAGCGCCACGGCCGAGACAGCGGCCGTCACTTCAGCGTCCTCCGGGCACGTCGGTGGCTTCGCCGAGGTGGCGCAGCGTGAGCTGCTGCAGGCGCCGCAGCAGCCGCGCCCAGAGCGGTTGCGCGCCATGGTCGAAGCGCACCAGCAGCCGTGCGCCCAGCCGCTGCACCGCCAGATCCGGCACCTGCACGTCGATCACCGCCACCGGCTGCAGCGTGCGCAGACCGTCGGCGTCGGTCGGGTCGGTCTCGATGCGTCCACCGGCCTGCACACCCAGCGCAGCCGCCGGCAGCACCGAGCCGGTCTCCGGCACCACGCCATCCCAGCGGCCGACATGCGCGCGCCCTGCCGCCTCGGGCCGCATCACGGACACAGCCCGAACACCCGCCAGCAGCCACGCGATGTCCTCGTCGGGTACCACCGTGCGCGCCACCAGCCGGTCATCCGCCAGCACGTAACCGAGCAGCTCGCCGCGCTGCACATGGCGGCCGAGCAGCGTCTGGGGTTCGATCCAGCTCACGCGGCCGGCGCGGGTGCTGCGCAAGGCCATCTGTTCGATGCGCCGGGCGAGTTCGGCCTCCTTGGCCTGCAGCGCGCCCGCCTCGGCCTCGGCGCGCTGTGCAGCGGCCGCGTCGTGCACCTGCAGACGGTTCACCTGCACCTCCAGCTCCAGCCGCCGGGCGTGCAGCTTCGCCAGTTCCACCGGCTGGTCGTCGTTGTGCAGCGTCAGCAGCGGGGCCGCGGTCTGCACGGTGCTGTCGCCGGGCGCGTCGACCGCCATGACAAAACCATCGGCCGGCGCGCGCACCAGCGCCTCCTCCGGCATCCAGGCCTGTGCCTGGGCCACAGTGGCCTGCGGCAACGGCACCAGCAGCACGCCGGCCAGCAAGGCAGCCACCGCGCCCGACGCGAGCAGCGCCGTGCGCAGGCGCCGACCGTGGAGCGACGGTGCCCGGGCGAGCCAGCGCAGGCTCGCCGCCACCGGCTGCCCCACCTGCATCCACAGCGCGATCGCGCCAGCCATCAGCGCCAGCATGGCCGCTGTCTGCGCCAGCCACACGCAGGCCGACACCGCCACCACCAGGCCGAACAGCCACGCGGATGGCGCGTAGGCGAGCGTCACGCCGCGCTGCAGCCAGCTGCCAGCCGGCAAGACCGAGCCGGTGGTCAGCCCGCCCAGCAGCCGCTGGATCTGGTCGATCCACCAGCGCCGGCTGCGCTGCGCGAGGTTGGGCAGGTCGAGCGCGTCGGTGAGGACGTGGTAGCCGTCCATGCGCACCAGCGGATTCGCATTCGCCAGCAGCGTGGACACGCCACCCACCAGCGCCACCGACAGCGCCAGGTCGCGCACCAGACCAGGCTGCACCGCCGACCAGACCAGCACACCCGCCGCGGCCAGCACGCACTCCACCAGCACCCCCGCCGCACTGATCAGGATGCGCTCTCGGCGCCGCGACAGCCCGGTCGCGGCCGAGGCATCTACGTACGGCGCCGGCACCAGGTAGAGAAACCCGATA
>JBEANV010000052.1:0-3098 GCA_041165285.1 Pseudomonadota bacterium
CGGCTCGAAGCTGCGCTGGCGCTGACTGATCTCGGCACGGGTGCCGGGCGCAGCAGCCTTGGCCACCCCACCAACCTCGATCGCCACGACCGCACCCGCGAGCGGCTTGCCCGCCGGATCCAGCGCCTGCACCGTCACGGCAGCCGCCTGCAACAGGCCCGGCAGCGCCAGCAGAACCGCCAGTCCACCGGAGCGCAGCGAGCCCAGCCCGGCCAGCTGAGGTGGAAACGAATTCCGGAACATGCGCATCCTTCCAGGGTCGATCGGAAATACTTCGACCATGATTCCCTGCCCCGGACCCGGGCGAGGGTCTAAAAACGGGGGGGAAACGGCGCCTGTTGGACACTCTGCCGGACCAGCGCGGGCACGGCGGCCACGCTGGTGCCGAGGCGCTTCAGCCTGTCAGCGCCAACCGCGGCCCCTTGGGCTGCACGGCCTGGACCGTCAGCAGCACCAGCTGCCGCAGCGCCGCCCAAGGCTCGGCGGGCCACCGGCGGTCGGGCAGACCCTTGACGATGCCGTCCACCGTGTGCGCAGCGGCGACCAGCTCGGTGAGCGTCGCAGCGTCGAGTTGCGGCACGACCCGCTCGAACAGCTTTTCCTTCACGCCCCAGACCCGCGCATCGCGCAGCGCCAGCGGCAGCGGCTTGCCCTGCTGCATGGCGGCATGCACGCGCTGCAGGCCGCGCAGGTCATCGGCCAGCGTCCAGTGGACCAGCACGGCGGCCTCGCCTTCCGCTTCCAGTCCGTCGAGCATGCGCAGCGCCCGCGCCACCTGCCCCGCCAGCACCGCCTCGCCGAGCTTGAACACGTCGTAGCGTGCCACGTTCAGCACGGCCGACTCGATCTGCACCTGCGTCAGCACGGTCGGCGCACCGCGCGGATCGGCCGGCGCGTGCAGCAGCGCAAGCTTGCTGATCTCCTGGTGCGCCGCGAGCAGGTTGCCCTCGATGCGGTCGGCGAAGAAGGCCAGCGCGTGCTGCCCCGCTTCGCCGTCCTCGATGCGCAGCCCCTGCACCGCCAGCCGCTGCGCGATCCATTGCGGCAAGGCGCGGCGCTCCACCGGGTCGATGCGCAGGCTCACGCCGGCACCATCGAGCGCGGTGAACCACGCGCTGGTCTGCTGCGTGCGGTCAAGCTTGGGCAGCAGGATCAAGGTCAGGTTGTCGTCGGACAGCGTCTCGACATAGCGTTGCAGCGCCTCGGACCCGTCCTTGCCCGGTTTGCCCGAGGGGATGCGGATTTCGATCACGCGCCGGTCGGCGAACAGGCTCAGCGCGCTGGCCTCGCCCAGCAGGCCGGACCAGTCGAAATGCGCCCCCGCGACGGTATGGACGCTGCGCTCGCTGTAGCCCGCGGCGCGGGCGGCGCTGCGGATTGCGTCGGCCGCTTCCTGCGCCAGCAGCGGCTCGTCGCCATGGATCACGTAGAGCGGGCGCAGGCCCTTGGCGAGGGCGGCGGGGAGTTGGTCGGCGCGGAGTTGCATGGCGGCGTGGCTGGGTCAACCCGGCCCGAGCGCCGCAAGCCGCCGCAGCACCTGCGCCGCCAGATCGGTGTGCATCGAGCGGAACAACAGTGCGATCTCCTGCTCCTTGGCCAGCGCGTTGGTCTCGCTGTAGCTGACGTCGCGGGTCAGCGCGAGTTCCGCCGGAGCGATCAGCACCCGACCGGCCGGCGTGCGGGCCTTGAAGCGCAGCCGCGCCCGCAGCGTCAGCTCGCGCACCTGGCCGGCGGCGGTCGAGGCGGCGACGACCTGCTCGCGGGCGTCCTCCAGCGCGTCGAGCACCACGTCGGCCTCGGCGGCAGTCTCGGTCAGCACGGCGCCGGGGCTGGCGCGCAGTTGCCGGCGCAACTCGTCGCCCATCGGCGAGTAGGCATCGAAGCCGGCGAGGAAGACGCGCTTCAACTGCAGCTCCGGCGGGCGGCGCAACTGGAAGCCGCAGCCGGTCAGGGCCGAGACCGTTGCCAGCACGAACACGCGCCGCTGCACCACGTCAGACCACCACGTTCACGAGGCGGCCGGGCACGACGATGATCTTCTTCGGCGGCTTGCCCTCGGCGAACTTGGCGACCTCGGCGCTGGCCGCGGCCACGGCTTCGATCGCCGCCTTGTCCGCGCCGGCCGGCACCTTGATCGAACCGCGGGTCTTGCCGTTGACCTGCAGCACCAGCTCTATCTCGTCCTGCACCAGCGCCGCCTCGTCCACCTGCGGCCACGGCGCGTCGAGCAGGTCGCCCCATTTGGCCGCGTAGCCGAGGTCGGCCCAGAGCTTCCACGTCAGGTGCGGACACGCCGGGTACAGCCCGCGCAGCAGCACCGAGTAGCCCTCGCGCAGCACGGCGGCCGACGCATTGCTGCCGTCGTGCTTGTAGGCTTCCAGCGCGTTCAGCAGCTTCATGCCGCCGGACACCACGGTGTTGTATTGCATGCGCTCGTAGTCGTGGCTGACCTGCCGCAGCACCAGATGCACCTCGCGGCGCAGCGCCTTCGCCGCAGCCGGCAGATCGCCGCCGACCACGTTCGCCGCCGAGGTCAGCACCGCCTCGTGCTTCGCCGCGAAGCCCCAGACGCGCTTCAGGAACCGATGCGCGCCCTCGACGCCCGCGTCATTCCACTCCAGCGTCTGCTCCGGCGGGCTGGCGAACATCACGAACAGGCGCGCGGTGTCGGCGCCATGCAGGTTGATGAGTTCCTGCGGATCGACGCCGTTGCTCTTGGACTTCGACATCGTCGTCATCTCGTAGTCGAGCGGCAGACCGTCCGCCTTCAGCGTGCCGCCGATGACGACGCCGTGGTCGTTCGTCAGGACGTTGACCTCGTGTTCCCAGTAGTAGCTCTTGCCGCCGCCTTCGGGTTTGCGGAAGAAGGCGCCCTTGAGCACCATGCCCTGCGTCAGCAGCTTGGTGAACGGCTCGTTGATCTTCACCAGCTTCAGGTCGCGCATCACCTTGGTCCAGAAGCGGGCGTAGAGCAGGTGCAGGATCGCGTGCTCGATGCCGCCGATGTACTGGTCCATCGGCATCCAGTAGTCGGTGCCGTCGGCGACCATCGCTTCGCTGTTCTGCGCGTCGCAGTAGCGCATGAAGTACCACGACGA
>JBEANV010000053.1:0-7650 GCA_041165285.1 Pseudomonadota bacterium
TGGTCACCGGCCCGACCGGCTCGGGCAAGACGGTGTCGCTCTACACCTGCCTGAACATCCTGAACCAGCCTGGCATCAACATCTCGACCGTGGAAGACCCGGCCGAAATCAACCTGCCCGGCGTCAACCAGGTCAACGTCAACGACAAGGCGGGGATGAACTTCGCCACCGCGCTGAAGGCCTTCCTGCGCCAGGATCCGGACGTGATCATGGTCGGCGAAATCCGTGATCTGGACACCGCCGACATCGCGATGAAGGCCGCCCAGACCGGTCACCTGGTGCTGTCCACGCTGCACACCAACGATGCACCGACGACGCTGACGCGGCTGCTCAACATGGGCGTGCCGCCATTCAACATCGCCGCCAGCGTGATCCTGATCACCGCGCAGCGGCTGGCGCGGCGGCTGTGCGAGAACTGCAAGGCCCCCGCCGACTTCCCGCGCGAGGCACTGCTGCGCGCGGGCTACAAGAGCGAGGATCTGGACGGCAGCTGGAAGCCCTACAAGGCGGTCGGCTGCTCGGCCTGCAACAACGGCTACCGCGGCCGCGTGGGCCTGTACCAGGTCATGCCGATCACCGAAGCCCTCCAGCGCATCATCCTGGCGCAGGGCAACGCGATCGACATCGCCACCCAGGCCCAGCGCGAGGGCGTGCGCGACCTGCGGGGGTCGGGACTGCTCAAGGTTCGCGTGGGCGTGACGACACTGGAAGAAGTGATTTCGGTCACCAACCAATGAACCGGCGAACAAGCCAACGAACCAGCCGGTGACCGGCGGACGGAGACGCAATGGCCACAGCGGCTGCACCAGCATCGAAGAAGATCAAGGACTTCGTCTTTGAGTGGGAAGGCCGCGACCGCAATGGCAAGGCCGTTCGCGGCGAGATACGCGCCGGCGGTGAAGCCATGGTCAACGCCAGCCTGCGCCGCCAGGGCATCCTCGTCAACAAGGTCAGGAAGCGCCGGCTCTCGGGCGGAAAGTCCATCAAGGGCAAGGACATCGCCATCTTCACGCGGCAGCTCTCGACGATGCTGAAGTCGGGTGTGCCACTGCTGCAGGCCTTCGACATCGTGGCGCGCGGCAGTCCGAATCCGCGCCTGACCCGCATGCTCAACGACATCCGCGGCGACGTGGAAACCGGCACCAGCCTGTCGGCCGCGCTGCGCCGCCATCCGCTGCATTTCGACGCGCTCTACTGCAACCTCGTCGAAGCCGGTGAAGCCGCCGGCATCCTGGAAGCCCTGCTCGACCGCCTGGCGACCTACCAGGAAAAGACCATGGCGCTGAAGCAGAAGATCAAGGCGGCGCTGGTGTATCCGGTGGCGGTGCTGGTCGTGGCCTTCGTCGTGGTCGCGGTGATCATGATTTTCGTGATTCCTTCGTTCAAGCAGATCTTCAGCTCCTTCGGCGCCGACCTGCCCACGCCGACGCTGGTCGTGATCGCGATGTCGGAGTTCTTCGTCGACTACTGGTGGCTGATCTTCGGCAGCATGATCGGCGCGGTCTACTTCCTCATCGAGAGCTGGCGCCGCTCGCCGAAGATGCAGGTGGCCCTGGACCGCACGCTGCTCAAGCTGCCCGTGTTCGGCGATCTCGTCCACAAGGCGACCGTGGCGCGCTGGTGCCGCACGCTGTCGACCATGTTCGCCGCTGGGGTGCCGCTGGTGGAAGCACTGGATTCGGTCGGCGGTGCGTCGGGCAACGCGGTGTTCGCGCTGGCCACCGAGCAGATCCAGCGCGACGTGGCCACCGGCGCGGCGCTGACCTCGTCGATGCAGTCCACCGGCATCTTCCCGAGCATGGTGCTGCAGATGAGTTCGATCGGCGAAGAGTCCGGCTCGCTCGACCAGATGCTCGCCAAGGTGGCGGATTTCTACGAGCAGGAAGTGGACGAGGCGGTCAAGGGCCTGTCCACCCTGATGGAGCCGATCATCATCGTGATCCTCGGCACCATCATCGGCGGCATCGTGGTCGCGATGTACCTGCCGATCTTCAAGCTTGGTCAGGTGGTCTGAGCGCATGGCCATCGATCCCGTGGTGATGGCCTGGCTGCTGTCGCCGGCCGCCCTGGCGCTGCTCGGCCTGTGCATCGGCAGCTTCCTCAACGTGGTGGTGCACCGGCTGCCGCTGATGATGGAGCGGCAGTGGCGTGCCGAGAGCGCCGAGCTGCTCGGCATCGAAGCCGCCCGCCCACCCGGCGACGACGGCTTGCCGCTGAGCCTGGCGCAACCGCGCTCGCGCTGTCCGCACTGCGGCCATGTGCTGCGCTGGCACGAGAACATTCCACTGGTCGGCTGGCTGAAGCTGGGCGGGCGCTGCTCGGCCTGCCGCGCGCCGATCAGCAAGCGCTATCCATTGGTCGAGGTGGGTTGCGCCCTGCTGTTCGCCGCGATCGGCTGGCGCTTTGGCGCACAGCCGGTGACGCTGCTGTGGTGCGCGTTTGCCGCGATGCTGCTGGCGATGTCGCTGATCGACTGGGACACCACGCTGCTCCCCGACTCGATGACCCAGCCGCTGGCCTGGGCCGGGCTGATCGCCGCCGCGATGGGCTGGATTCCGCTGACGCTGAGCCAGTCGCTCTGGGGTGCGATCGCCGGTTACCTGAGCCTGTGGAGCATCTTCTGGCTCTTCAAGCTCGCCACCGGCAAGGACGGCATGGGCGCGGGCGACTTCAAGCTGCTGGCTGCGCTGGGTGCCTGGCTTGGCCCGGCGATGCTGCTGCCGATCGTGCTGGGCGCGTCACTGCTCGGCGCAGTGGTGGGCATCGGCATGAAGCTCAGCGCCAACCTGCGCGAGGGGCGCTATGTGCCGTTCGGGCCGTTCCTCGCGGGCGGTGGCGCGGTCGTGCTGCTGGCCGGCAGCGAACGGGTGACGCGGTGGATGGGCTGGGCCTGAGCATGGCGGTGACGCCGCCCGTGCGCCGTGTCGGCCTGACCGGCGGCATCGGCAGCGGCAAGAGCACCGTCTGCCGCATCCTGCGTGACCTGGGCGCCTGGATCGTCGACACCGACGCCATCGCGCACCGCCTGACCGCACCGGGCGGACGGGCGATTCCCGCCATCGCCGCAACGTTCGGCGCCGACCTGGTCGCCGACAACGGCGCCATGGACCGCGCCCGCATGCGCGAGCGGGTGTTCGCTGACCCGACCCAGCGCCGCGCACTGGAGGCAATCCTGCATCCCATGATCGGCGAGGACACCCGCATCGACGCCGCTGCGGCACCGGCCGGGGCGATCGTCGTGTTCGATGTGCCGCTGCTGGTCGAGTCTGGCCGCTGGCGTGCCCAGGTGGACCGGATTCTGGTGATCGACTGCGCCGTCGAGACGCAGATCGCACGCGTCATGCAGCGCAATGGCTGGACCACCGAGGCCGTGCAGCGCATCATCGACCAGCAGGCCAGCCGGGCGCAGCGGCTGGCCGTGGCCGACGACGTGATCGTCAACGAGGGGCTTGAACTGGCAGAACTGGCAGCCGAAGTTCACAGGATCTGGTCCGGCTGGCTGTGAAACAATCGTCTCGACCGGGCCGCGCCAGCGTCCGGACCGTGGGAGCGCATGGCCTTGATCTACTACGAATACCCTTTCACTGAAGGCATCCGCACGATGCTGCGGCTGGAGCGTCTGTTCACGCGCCTGGCGCAACTCGTCCCCAAGGACAGCGCCACCGACCACCACTACGCGCTGGCGACGCTGTTCGAGATCATGGACGTGACCTCGCGCACCGATTTCCGCACCGATCTGCTGCAGGAACTCGCCCGCCAGCATGAACTCTTCGAGGGCTACCGCGGCAATCCGTCCATCTCGGAAGGGGCGCTCAACCTCGCCATCGACCGCATCAGCAGCGCCCACCGCCGTCTGCAGGCCACACCGCCCAAACCCGAACAGTCCCTGGCCGCCAACGAGTGGCTGATGAGCGTGCGCAGCCGGATCCACATCCCCGGCGGCACCTGCGAGTTCGACCTGCCCGCCTACTTCGCCTGGCAACAGGAGCCGGCCAACCGGCGCCGACACGATCTGCTGCGCTGGGTCGGCGTGCTCGATCCGCTGGCCGAGGCACTGGAGGTCAACCTGGGCCTGCTGCGCGAGGCGGGGGTGACGCAGATGGTGGCGTTCCGCAGCGGCCTGTTCCAGCAGAGTTTGACCGGCAGCCGCCCGCTGCTGCTGGCGCGGCTGCAGGTGGATCCGACCTCGCACCTGATCCCCGAAATCAGCGGCAACCGCGTGTTGCTGGCGATCCGCCTGACCCGCACCGACCACGAGGGCAAGCTGCGCCCGATGACCGACAGCATCCAGCTCTCGCTGACGCTGTGTGCCTGACCTGAACCGACGCATGAACCCGATCGACACCCCCGCGGGCGCTGCGCGCCCTGCACCGCAAGTGGCCTGCCCGAGCTGCCGCGAGATGACGCTGTTCGCGCCGAGCAATCCGTGGCGCCCGTTCTGCAGCGAACGCTGCCGCCAGCGCGACTTCGGCGCCTGGGCGAGCGAGTCGTTCCGCGTCGCCGCAGTCGAGCCGCCGGACGACCAGGGCAGTCCCTAAACGTCCCGGTGCGTCGGCCCGGTGTGGCCACGTTCCTCGGCGAACCACTGCAGCACCGGGATCGTGCCCGGCAGCACCGGCACCTTGTCGACCGGCAGCGTCTGCCACGCCATCTGCTGCGCCTCGCGCATCTCGAAGGCGCCAGTCCATGCATGGACCTTGCAGAAGTTGAGACGCACCCGCGCGTGCGGGTAGTCCATCACGAGCTGTTTCCAGGGCTGCACCGCGTCCGGCCCGTGGCCGATGGTGATGCCGATTTCCTCGTGCAACTCACGGCGCAACGCAGCTTCCACCGATTCGCCCGCTTCGAGCTTGCCGCCGGGGAACTCCCAGTAGCCGGCGTAGACCTTGCCCTCGGGACGCGAGGTCAGCAGGAAGCGGCCCTCGCGCCCATCCGCCTCGCGCTCGATCAGCACACCGACGGCGACCTCCACCGGCACGCGCTCAGTCATGCGCACCGCCGGCCATGTCACGGGCGAACTGGTAGGCCACGCGCCCCGAGCGCGAGCCGCGCTCCAGCGCCCAGAGCAGCGCCGGCTGGCGTGCCGCCGCGATGGCGTCCTCGGTCAAGCCGAAGTGGCGCAGCCACTGGCCGACGATCGTGAGGTATTCGCGCTGGCTGAACGGGTAGAAGCTCACCCACAGCCCGAACCGCTCGGACAGCGAGACCTTCTCCTCCACCGCCTCGCCAGGGTGCATGTCGCCGTCGTCGGTGTAGGTCGCCCCCAGGTTGTCCTTCATCTGCTCGGGCAGGAGATGGCGGCGGTTGCTGGTGGCGTAGATCAGCACGTTGTCGCTGGTCTGCGCCACCGTACCGTCGAGGATGGACTTGAGCGCCTTGTAGCCGGATTCGCCCTCGTCGAAGCTCAGGTCGTCGCAATAGACGATGAAGCGTTCAGGCCGCTCGGCGATCAGGTCCACGAGATCCGGCAGGTCGGTCAGGTCGGCCTTGTCTACTTCGATCAGCCGCAGGCCCTGGCCGGCGAATTCGTTCAGGCAGGCCTTGATGAGCGAGCTTTTGCCGGTGCCGCGTGCGCCAGTCAGCAACACGTTGTTGGCCGGGCGGCCGGCGACGAACTGCGCAGTGTTGCGCAGAAGGCGCTCCTTCTGCGTGTCCACTTCCTTGAGATCGGCCAGCTTGAGCGGTGCGATGTGGCGCACCGGCTCCAGCACGCCGCCCTGGCCGCGCTTGCGGTAACGGAAGGCGATGGAGGCGTTCCAGTCCGGCGCGCTCAGCGGGTGGGGCAGAACGGCTTCGAGACGCGCCAGCAGCGCCTCGGCCCGGGTGATCAGGGCGGTGAAATCGCTCATGCAGGCGCCTTCGAATTCAGTGAATCATCGTCTGCAGCGACGCGTCGAGGTGCTCGACCGGGCTGCGCTTGAAATCGGAACGGGCAAACCGCTGCAGCCGACCAAGGCAGTAGCTGGTCAGCATCGACGCCTGCGCCGCGGCTTCAGCAGTGGGTGCCAGCGAGCCGCGCGCATCGGCCGCAAGGCGCAGGCTCTGGCGCAGCAGCGACTCGATGCGGTCGAAGAACTGGTTCATGCGCGCCAGCAGCCGCTCGTGTTCGAGCACCAGCGCATCCCCCACCATCACCCGCGCCATGCCCGGGTTCTTCTCGGCGAACTGCAGCAGCACAGCCACGCTGTGCGCAGCCTGCACGCGCGGGTCCGGTTCACGCTCGACGATCTGGTTGATCAAGGTGAAGACGCTGCTCTCGATGAACTCGATCAGCCCCTCGAACATCTGCGCCTTGCTGGCGAAGTGGCGGTAGAGCGCCGCCTCGCTCACGTCGAGCCGGGCGGCCAGCGCCGCAGTGGTGATGCGCTCGCCGCCGGGCTGTTCCAGCATCTGCGCCAGCGCGTGCAGGATCTGGACGCGGCGCTCGCCCGGCTTGGGCCGCTTGCGCACAACAGGCGCTGCGGTAGGTGCGGCCGTGGACGGGCTGGCGGAATCGGGGGCGTCGGACATCGGATCGAGCACGTGGGATCGGGGCGTCAAAGGTGGATCGTCAGGACTCAGCGCCAGCGGGCCAGCGCCTGAAGGCTGCGGATTCTGGCACACACGTACACCGGCCGACGCCCCGGCGATGCGGTGGTCGAGCCCCCCAGCCAGCGCTGCATCCACACCGTGCGCATGCCGATGCGCCGCGCCGCCTTCTGGTGTTCCAGCGTGTCCTCGACCAGCACGCAGCGGTGCGCCGGCACCTGCAAGCGCACGGCGATGTGGCGCAGCATCCGCGCATCGGGCTTGGGGCGCAGGTGGCCGAACATCGCCATCTGTTCGATGGTGATCACCCCATCGAAGTAGCGCCACAGCCCCAGCGCGTCCAGCACCCGCTCGGCGTAGACACGGGGCGCATTCGTCAGGATGAACTTGCGGCCTGGCAGCCGCGCCAGCGCCGCGAGGTCGTGCGGGTGGCTGCGCAGCCGTGACTCCAGGCCGGGCAGCGCGTGGGTGTCGTGCAGGAAATGCGCCGACTGGATGCCGTGGTGGCGCACCAGCCCGATCAGCGTGGCGCCGTAGCGCCGCCAGTAGTGGCCGCGCAGCGCCTCGGCCTCGGTGCGGGACAGCGCCAGCTCGCGCTCGATGAAGGCCGTCATCGAAGCGGAAATACCGGCGAACGCGGCGTTCGACGCGTCGTGGAGGGTGTCGTCGAGGTCGAAGAGCCAGACCGGCGCCCTGGCCTTGCCACGCGGCATCGGCACCTCAGCGCGCCCGGATCATCGTCCCGAAGGCCTGGTCGGTCAGGATCTCCAGCAGCAGCACATGCGGCACGCGGCCATCGATGATGTGGACCGCGTTCACGCCGCACTTGGCCGCGTCGATCGCGCCGGCCAGCTTGGGCAGCATGCCGCCGGAGATCGTGCCGTCCTCGACCAGTTCGTCGATGCGGCGCGAGGTCAGCTCGGTCAGCAGGTTGCCGGCCTTGTCGAGCACGCCCTTGATGTTGGTGAGCAGCATCAGCTTCTCGGCCTTGAGGATCTCGGCCAGCTTCGACGCCACCAGATCGGCGTTGATGTTGTAGCTCTCGTTCTTCTCGCCGAAGCCGATCGGGCTGATGACGGGGATGAACTGGTCGTCCTGCAGCGCCTTGACCACGCTCGGGTC
>JBEANV010000054.1:0-4215 GCA_041165285.1 Pseudomonadota bacterium
AGGACTGCGGAGGTCTCGGCTTTGCCGGGTTGACCATGCCACACGGGCTGCTCCGCCGGGTCACCATTTGCCTGTGGGCCTTGCTTGCCACTGCGGCAATGGGCCAGACACAGGCTGCAGATTGCCCACCCGCCCCGGAGCCCTTCAGCCCCGCCGAATTGCAGGCGGGGGAGCACAGACAGGATGACCACGGTTTGCTGTGGCGCATCGAGAAGGACGGACGCACCTCGCACCTCTACGCGACGGTCCACCTCGCCCGGCGCGAATGGGCCTTGCCGGGGCCGCAGGTGCGGGCGGCGCTGCAGGCGTCTGACCGGGCAGCGTTCGAGCTGAACCTGCTCGACCCCGCCGTGCTGGACCGGCTGCAACGCACCGCACGGCAGCGCCCCGGCGGCCCACGCCTGCCGCCGCAGGAGACCCGGCAGATCGCCCACGCGGCGCGCCAGGCCTGTGTGCAGGGCAGCCTGGATGGGCTGCGGCCCGAGCTGCAGGTGGTCACGCTGGTGTCGCTGGCGATGCGGCGTGACGGGCTGGATCCGGCCTGGGGCATTGACAGCACCTTGATGCGGCGGGCGCAGGCGCTGGGGGTACCGATCGTGTCGCTGGAAACCCCCGAGCAGCAGATGGCCCTGATGGTGCATGACGCGGCCGGCCCGGCGCTGGTTGCCGTGCGGCAGGGACTGCAGGAGCTGAGCAGCGAGACATCGCGCACGGTGGTGCAGCGCCTGGTCCGTGACTGGGCCGAGGGCAGGCTGACCGATCTGGAGGATTTTGCCGCCTGGTGCGCCTGCCAGGACACGCCGCTGGACCGTGCGCAGCACCACGCCACCGTCGATGCCCGCAACCCCGCCATGGCCAACCGCATCGCTGCGCTCCACGCGCATGGGCACGCGGTGTTCGCCGCCGTCGGCGCGCTGCACATGGTCGGCCCGGCCGGCTTGCCGCAGCAGATGGCGCGCCGCGGTTTCCAGGTGCAGCGCATCCTCCTTGTCGCCCCTGAACGTCAGTGACACTGCGGGCATCGCTGGGCACAATGGACCAGTCGTTCAACACCGTCCCGGACCCCGAGGAAAACAACATGTCAGACCACACCTCTTTCAACGAATCGTTCAGCAAGTTCGTTCCTGGTTTCGAGTTTCTCCAGGGGCTGGTCAAGAACGCCGGGCAGACGCTCCCGAGCATCGGCCAGTGGGTCGCGCCGACACTTGATCCGGCCGAGCTGGAGCGCCGCATCAACGAGCTGCGCACGGTGCAGTTCTGGCTGGAGCAGAACGCCCGGATGATCGGCACCACGGTGCAGGCGCTCGAAGTGCAACGCATGACGCTGGGCACGCTCAAGAGCATGAATGTGCAGATGGGCGACCTGGGCGATGCGCTCAAGGCACGCTCGATGGCCGACATGTTCCAGTCCCCGGCTTCCGCTGCCGCGCCGACCCCAGCGGCTGCCCCGGCGCCCGCGGCCGAGGCGGCTGCTGCGCCTGCGGTCGATCCGATGCAGTGGTGGGGTGCGCTGACCCAGCAGTTCACCGAGCTGGCCACCCAGGCGATGCAGGCCACCTCCGAGGCCACGACCGAGGCCCAGGCCCGCGCCGCCGAAGCCCTCAAGGCCACCACGGAGGCCGCCGCCGCATCCGCGCCGGCCCCCAAGGCCGCCGCGCGCAAGACCCCTGCCCGCAAGTCTGCCAAGGACTGATCCGACGTTCCTGCGCCGCACCTGCTGATCCATGCACACCTTCCTCACCGCACACGCCACCCATCCCGACGCGCACATGGCGCTGGCGCTGGTCGCGGCCCAGATTGACGCCCAGCGTGCCGCCTTGTTGCCCCCGGCGGACAGCCCCGAGGCGTTCACGCTCGGTGTCGTCTACATCACCGACCACTACGCCGCACGCGCCGATGCGCTGCTGGCCGAGCTGCGCCAGCGCTGGCCACGGGTGTCGTGGGTGGGCGGAGTCGGCATAGGCGTGGCGGTCAGCGGGGTCGAGTATTTCGACGAACCGGCGCTGGTGCTGATGCTGGCCGATCTGCCACCGGGCAGCTTCGAGCTGTACAGCGGTGAGCGCCCGCTGGTGCGCAGCGACGTCCACACGGCGCTGGTGCATGGTGACGGACAGACCCCGGACATGGGTGAACTCGTCGCCGAGCTGGCCCAGCGCACCACCAGTGGCTACCTGTTTGGCGGATTGATGGCCTCGCGCCACCGCAGCGTGCAGTTTTGCGCGCCAGCGGTGTCGAGCGGATCAGCGCCCCTGTCCGGTGTCTACGAAGGCGGGGTTTCGGGTGTGGCCTTCACGCGCGAGGTGGGTCTGCTGTCTCGGGTGTCGCAGGGCTGCCAGCCGATCGGGCCGGTGCGCCATGTGGATGAAGCACGCGACCACATCGTGGCCGTGCTCGACGGCAAGTCGGCGCTGTCATGTCTGCTGAACGACCTGAACATCGACCTCGACCACCCGCGCGAAGCCGTGCCGCGCCTGCGTGCCACGCTGGTCGGGCTGACCGGGGCGCAGGACGACGTGTTCGGCCGTGACAGCCAGTTCGGCAGTGACACCTGGGTGCGGCACCTGATCGGTCTGGATCCGATGCACCACGCCGTGGCCGTGGCCGCGCGGGTCGAGCCGGGCATGCAACTGACCTTCTGCACCCGCAGCGTCGAGGCGGCGCGGCGTGACCTGGTGCGCATCTGTGCCGAGATCCGCGAGGAACTGAGCCCCGATCCCGACGAAGGCGGTGGTGCGCGGGCCAGTCGCATTGCGGGGGCCATCTACGTGAGCTGCTCCGGGCGGGGCGGGCCGCATTTTGGCGGCCCATCGGCCGAGATGCAGTTGGTGCGGCACGCGCTGGGTGACGTGCCGCTGGTGGGGTTTTTTGCCAGTGGCGAGATCGCGCGCCACTATCTGTACGGATACACCGCGGTCCTGACGGTCTTTTTGCATTCTTGACCACGGGTCCGTGAAACCGGCCGCCAACCCATTACAGTGCGGCCCACCTTTGCTGGAGAAGTTTTTCCGATGAACGCCCCCTTGCCGCACGACGCCCTGGACGCCGTTGCCCGGCGCGAGCGCCAGAGCCGGCTTGTGCAGGCGCTGTCCTCCGTGCTGCCCGCGCATGCGCTGCTGTGGCAGTCCGAGGACACGATTCCGTACGAGTGCGACGGTCTGACTGCCTACCGCACGCAGCCGATGGCGGTGGCGCTGCCCGAGACCGAGGAGCAGGTCGCCAATGCGCTGCGCGCCTGCCGTCGCCTGGAGGTGCCGGTCGTGGCACGGGGGGCGGGCACCGGCCTGTCCGGTGGCGCCACGCCGCACCGTGACGGACTGACCCTGTCGCTCGCCCGCTTCAACCGCATCCTGACCATCGACCAGCGTGCGCGCACCGCCGTCGTGCAGTGCGGCGTGCGCAACCTCGCCATCAGCGAGGCGGCAGCACCGTTCGGCCTGTACTACGCGCCCGATCCGTCCAGCCAGATCGCCTGCACCATCGGCGGCAACGTGGCCGAGAACTCCGGCGGCGTGCATTGCCTGAAGTACGGCCTGACGCTGCACAACGTGCTCAAGGTGCGTGGCTACACGGTCGAGGGCGAGCCGGTCGAGTTCGGCAGCGCGGCGCTCGACGCCCCCGGGCTGGACCTGCTCAGCGTGGTCATCGGCAGCGAAGGCATGCTGGCGGTGATCACCGAGGTCACGGTCAAGCTCGTGCCGCGTCCGCAGATCGCGCGCTGCATCATGGCCAGTTTCCCGACCGTCGAGACGGCGGGGGATGCGGTGGCTGAAATCATCGCCGCCGGCATCATCCCCGCCGGCCTGGAGATGATGGACAAGCCGATGACCGCCGCGGTCGAGGACTTCGTGCGCGCTGGCTACGACCTGGAGGCTGCCGCCATCCTGCTCTGCGAGAGCGACGGCACACCCGAAGAAGTCGAGGAAGAAATCGACCGCATGACCGAGGTGCTGCTCCGCTGCGGCGCGAGCCGGCTTGAAGTCAGCCGTGACGAGGCGCAGCGGCTGAAGTTCTGGTCCGGCCGCAAGAACGCCTTCCCGGCATCCGGCCGCATCAGCCCGGACTACCTGTGCATGGATTCGACCATCCCGCGCAAACGCCTGGCCGACATGCTGCGCGCCATCGCCGAGATGGAGTTCCGCCACGACCTGCGCTGCTGCAACGTCTTCCACGCCGGCGACGGCAACCTGCACCCGCTGATCCTGTTCGACGCCAGCC
>JBEANV010000055.1:0-2954 GCA_041165285.1 Pseudomonadota bacterium
CTGGGATTGGTTGCCACATTGGCGGCCGGCCGGGTGGTCGCCGCGTGCCGGGCGATGGCTGCGGGGTTTACGACACTGAGTGGCGGCATCACCGCCGCGATCGGCGTGGCCGCGATGCTTGTGGCGTTGCTGGCCGGGACTGGCGGCGAGTTCGACAAGGCGATGCAGGACATTGCGGCGGGTGTCCGATCCGGCCGCACGAGTGTGGAGGACGCCAAGAGGGAAGTCGAAAGGCAGGCGGCCGAGCAGGCGTTCAAGGAACAGGTCAAGGACGCGGGCGGCTGGAGTCCCGGCGGCGCCGCCGGCCTGGTGCAGGACCTGGCGAACAAGATCAACCCCAACCGGCAACAGCAGCTTACGGAGCGGGGTAAGGCGATGGTGGATCGGGCAGCAGCAGGAAAGGAAGGACGCAGCGACCTGGTGACGGCGAGAACGGGGACCGAGAACAACCCACTGGCCACCATCCGCCGCATCGAGGACAGCATTCTTAAGACGGACCTGAACCCCAAGCGGACGGCGGACGCAACGGAGGGCACGGTGGAGACGCTCAAGATGATCTGGGGCTGGATCAGCCGCATGGGTGGTCAGGACAACCGTGAGAACCCTCCCAAGGCGGACTAATGGCGATACTCGCGACGATCAATCAGGTCAACGGCGTCAGCATCGCCTGGGAGGAGTCCAACTATCATGGGGCTTCCATCCGCCCCGACGCGCACAGTGCCACCCGTCACGCGCAAATCAACGGTGGGCTGTTCAAGGAGTTCGCGCAGGCGATGTGCGGCTGGAGCGTCTACGACAGCACCAACCACGTCTTCAACCGATTCCTTCCGGAACCGCACCCGACCTACGACTGGATGGTGGTCCGCGAGGTCGAGTTCGTCCGCGAGCTGGCCGTACCGACAGACGGCGGCCCGCTGGGGTCGATCAAGTATGACACGATTGAATGTGCCGTGAACTACGAGGCGGTTCCGGGGGTGCAGTACCTGGAAGACTTCGTGAAGCCGGCAGGGATGACGCATGAGGGCTGGCGTTACCTCATGTTCGATGAGCAGTTTGCGCTGGCGGCGCGGATCATCCCAAGGGGGCAACTGGTACTAACGGCCAACCCTGGACCCGGGACGGTTATTCTCCCGGAGCCTGGGGTAGCAATGGAGGCTACCTCGACGTGGACAATCAAGTTCCTTCAGGTGCCAGCCGTCGTCAACTCCAGCGGTGTCCCCACGCTTCCGGGGAGCCTCGAAGCCAACATCAACAGCGTGGTCGGTCACGTCAACAACGCGACGTTCCTTGGCCGGCCGCCGCGGACGCTGTTCTGCTGCGCTCCCAAGCGCGAGCTGAAGATGATGAGCAACGGGCTGCTCTGCTTCGACCTGACGTTCACGCTGGAAGTGCGGGGCAACTCGGACACGACGGGCATAGCGAACGGCACAGGCTCCGAGCTGATGGCCTGGGATCGAATGCGGTTCACGGACGGGCTGTTTTACCGGGTGTATCGCAAGGACCAGGCTCAGACAGTGAGCATCTACCGTGAGGCGACGTTTACCGATCTGTTCAAGCTGACCTAGCGGGCGGTGTGCTTGCGAATGGCAGCCGTCCCATCTTCGACCGCGAACCATGTGTCACGGGCCAGGCCGGAATAGATGGCATAGCCGAGGCTAGCGATCAGGACGACCACGAGAGAGAGCGCGAAAATCTTCTTCATGACAGAGTCTCCTTGAGGTAACTACCATCATCACCGATGGAAAACGAGTCGTCAAGGGTTCCGTTTGTGCCGATTTGCCGTTCAGCCGTCTCACCCGTTACTCTGGCTCTCATAACGGGGGCTAGTGATGCCAGCGGGCGACCAGTTCCGACGCTACACGCGCAAGAGCCGCACGAGCGCAGGCGATCAGAACCGCCTGCGCCAGACCGTCGAGCGGCACGATACGATCATTCCTTCCGGCGGTCACGGCTCGGTGTCCCAGCGCATGGCTGGCATCCCCTACGACCTGCAATCGGATACCGCTTTCGGTCTTTGGGCCCGACTCACCGTCAACCACGCAGACGGCACCTACTCCTGGCAGCAAATCCAGGCTCCTGACGAGTCCTCAGCCTATGCCGACCTGAGCGATGGCCTGAACGGCACCTATGACGGAGATGGTGCGGGCGCTGCTCGCGAGGTCAACGGCAACGCGAGCCTCCACGCCCACGCGACGACAGGGCTGATCGTCTTGCTGGAGCTGGCCGACGCGGGGGCTTTCTACGAGTTCGACGCCTTCGCGTCCCCGCTGACCACCAAGGGCGACCTGTACACCTACGACACGGCCGACGCGCGATTGCCCGTCGGCACCGATGGCCAGATCCTCGAATCACGGTCGAGCGAGACAACGGGACTGAAGTGGATTCCGCCCCCGTCCATCAACACCGGCTACACCACCACCGCAACCGCCGGCGCCACGACGACGCTGACCGCGACATCGACCGGCGTTCAATACTTCACCGGCACACTGGCGCAGACCGTCGTGATGCCAGTTGTCTCAACACTGACGCTTGGGCAGTTCTGGCTGATCGTCAACCTGTCCACGACGTCGATAACGATTCAGTCGAGCGGCGGCAACACGATCCTGACGCTCCTGCCGGGGCTTCAAGCAACGTTCACGACAATCAGCCTGGTCGGCACGACTGCCGCGAGCTGGAACGCTCAGCTAACCGGCTCCTCCTTCATCAGTTGGGCTGGCCCGACCTCCGGCCACACCTACACGCTTCCCGACGCGGCAACGACGGTCCCGATTATCAGTCAGCTCCTCACCTTCTTGGGGCCGACAGCGGCGAGGACGTACACACTCCCGGACTCAGCGCAAACGCTTGCCGGCCTCAACGTGGCGCAGTCGTGGCTTCAGGCGCAGACGTATCTGAACTCCAGCGGGCTTCGCATCCTTGACACGAACGCGAGCAACTACCTCGGCTTTGTGGTC